>NZ_JBQEDL010000027.1:43309-57470 GCF_052106715.1 Gordonia sp. (in: high G+C Gram-positive bacteria) | reverse complement strand
GGCGGGGGTCTCGACTTCGCTCGACCGGCGTTGGGAGTGTGGTCTCGACTTCGCTCGACCGGCGGGGAAGGTGGGGTCTCGACTTCGCTCGACCGGCGTTGGGGGCTGGGTCTCGACTTCGCTCGACCGGCGGGACGGCTCGACCGGCGTTGGGGGGCTGGGTCTCGACTTCGCTCGACCGGCGGGGGAGGGTATTACACATGATTATTGTGGGTGGCGAGGCGCTGGTCGATCTGGTCCCGGTGACTGCGGAGGACGGTCGGCCGGCTCTGCGGCCTGCGCTCGGCGGCGGGCCGTTCAACGCGGCGATCGCGGCCGCTAGGCTCGGCGCGCGGACTGGCTTCTTGTCGCGGATCTCGACGGACGGCTTCGGCGCGGAACTCGTGGACCGACTCCGTGACGAAGGCGTCGACCTCGGCCTCGTGCAGCGCGGCGACGAATTGACGACCCTCGCGGTCGCCGACACCTCCGACCCCGGCGCGGTGCGATACGGCTTCTACGTCACCGGCACCGCGGACCGGCTCGTCGAAGACCCCGGGCCGTTGCCCGACGACGTCCGCGCGGTGGTGCTCGGCACCGTGTCGATGGTGCTCGAACCCGGCGCGTCCGTCTACGACGCGGTGCTCGCACGGGAGTCCGCGGCCGGACGCGTCAGCGTCATGGATCCGAACATCCGTGCAGCACTCATCGACGACCCGGCCGCCTACCGCACCAGGTTCCGGGACCGGCTGGCGCACACCACGATCCTCAAGTCCTCGATCGACGACATCGTCTGGCTCGCCGACCTTCCGGACACGTCGACGTTCGACGACGTGCTGCCGACCGTTCGGCAGTGGATCGCCGCGGGTGCCGACGTCGCCGTCGTGACGCTCGGCGCCGACGGCATCGCGGCCGTGACCCCCGACGCAGTCGTCCGAGTACCGGGAGTGAAAGCCGACGTCGTCGACACCATCGGCGCAGGCGACACCGTCCTCGGCGCGGTGCTCGCACGCCTCGACGCCGAGCACGACCTGACCGTCGACGGGGTGCGATCGATGTCCGACGACGCCTGGGCCGACGTCCTCGATTACGCGGCGCGAGCAGCGGCGGTCACGGTCTCTCGTCCCGGCGCCGACCCGCCGCGGCCGACCGACCTCTAAAGACGCGGTCAGCGCAACCGTGCGAGGGCGGTGTCCGCCGCGTCGGGAAGTCTCGCCGCCAGCGACTCGACGGCGTCCGCGACGCGTTCGGCATACGCCCGGTCGAGCACGTCCGTCCGGTACTCGAGTTCCAGGTGCACCGCGTCGTGCTCGTCGAACTCGAATGAGATGCTCAACGGGTAGTGCACGACGTCCTTGAACACCGTCTCGCACGTGACGTGCGCTCCCGCGGGAACCGGGACGCCGCGCAGCGGGGCGTTCTTGACCAGCGTCATGATCTCGGCGACGGGAAAGCGTCCGCCCGCTCCACGCAGTGCGGTCAAGATGGTGCCGTAGTCGACGGACGAATGCTCCATCGCCTCGAATACCGTCGACACAGCGGAGCGAACAGCATCGCGCACCGTGGCCGACCGATCGAATCGGAACCGCATGGGCACGATGTTCCCGCTGTAGCCGACACGGTCGACGGTCTCGGCGGGCGCCCGGTTGTCGGCGGGCACCAGAACCACGAAGTCGTCGGCGCCCGCCACCGCGTACACGGTCAACGCCGACACCGCGACGAACAGCGAATTCGGTGTGGCGTCCACCTCTCGCGCGAATCCGATCAGACGTGCCACGACGTCGTCGTCCAGACGACGGTGGCTGAGAGCGCCGCGTCCTTCGCCCATCACCGAGACCCAACTCTCCTCGGGGCCGGTGGCCGGAAGCTCGCCCGACAGCGGGTAGCGGATTCCCTCCTGCGCCCACGTCGCCTGCGCATGTCTCACCGCGGCATCCGCGTGCGCCCCGGTGCGAGTCGACGCGTCGACGGCGGTGCCGCCGCCCGACCATGACGCCGCGTTCCCCGAGACGAGCGCCGTCAGGACCGGCGGGAGGATCGTCTCGTCGCCGCCGATGTGGTGGATCACCAGGATCATCGAGATCGTGCCGTCGTCGAGCGCGCGAATACGGACGCGCCACGGCTGTTCGCGCGTTAACTCGAAGGACGCCTGCGCGACGACCTGAGCAGAGGCGTCGACGTCCGCGACGATGTCGCCGAACTCCCACACCCGCCCCGGTACCGTCCAGCGCCCCTCGCGGGGTGCCGGTCGACGCCGTGGGCCGTCGTCGGACACCTCGATCACCGAGCAGACGACCGTCGAGGACGCGATGATCTTCTGCGTCGACTCGACGATCTGCTCGAGCGTGTACGGCGTCCCGAACGTCAGATGCACCGCGAAGTTGTGCGAGTCGGACTCGGGATCGATCTCGTAGATCTTCCACATCCGCCGTTCGGCGATGCCAAGCGTACCGTCGACGGCCACCGGCTCCGGCGCGCCTGCGGCGGTGTCGGCGGGAGCCTCGATGCCGACCGCGGCCAGCCGCTGCTGCATCAACTCGCGCTGGGCGTCGTTCAGAATGCTCACTGGATCTCCTGGGCTGTCGCGGTACGGGTGAGCACGTCCCAATCGGAGACGACGTCGATGAGGTCGCCGCGTGCCCACATCCGCGTCTGGTCCTGAAAGTGGTCGGACGTCGGGTCGCCGTCGGATCCGAGGGGAACGATCCAGCGGCTGGCGTCCCGGTCGGCGACATCCCACACGTAGCGTGCGACCGAGCCGAGTCGGCACACGTGCGAGAAGCCGACCGCGCTCGCGTTCGCGAGGACGCATTCGGCGTCGCCGCCGAGCGGAACCTGCTCGGGTCGCACCAGCGCCGACAGCTCAGGGTAGGACGCCGTGACGCCGGCGAAGTCGATCCCGTGCAGGGGAGCGAGGACGTGGACGTCGCCCCACGTCGTCGTGGTGTCCGCTGCCCCGACGGCCACCTCGTCGAGGACGCGGACGGCGACCGCCTGCACGTCCAATCCGATCCGCGGCGCTCCGTCGATCACCGCGTCGAGTCCCGCGGCGATACGCGTCCCGGCGATGAAGTACGGGGTCATCCACAGTGGGAAGCCATTCGGTTCGCGCAGCGGAGCGAGCACGTCGTCGTCGACGACCGCGGTGACGAGCTTGCTGCGGAACTCGGCGAACAGGTAGGCCTCGATGCTGTCGGTTCGCATCTGAGCGTCCCACGAGACCAGGCGGGCACGGAGATCGGCAGCCTCATCGCTGAGGTTCGTCAGGCGAGGCAACAAGTCAATGAGACCCCGGACATGGCCGTTCGCGACGTCCCGGTGGATCTCGGCGCAATCGTCCACCGAGATCTGATCCGCACTCGACAACAGTTCGTCGATCCGCTTCGCGCGCGCATTCGGCGCGCACTCGGTGGTGACCGGCTGCATCGGCGGGCAGTCGGCGATCCGCTGGTTCGCGATCACCGCGTGCCCGGACACCTCAGCATCGAATCCGCCGGCATCGAACTGGCCGGCATCGAACTGACCCAGCGACGTCTCGGCGTATCCGCGCCACCGATATTTCTCGTCCCAACCGGGCACCGGCAGCCAGTAGTTCTCGTCGGCGCGCACCGGGTAACGCCCGATCGTGTGATGACGCAGACGACCCGACGAGTCGCCGACGGCGATCCGGTTGGGCGGCTCGACCCACTCGAGCAACGCCTCCTCGACGTCGTCGACCGATTTCGCGAACAACAAGTCGAGCACGGAGTCGAACGTCGACGCCGCGTCGGACAGCATCGGGCTGCGCAGACTCATCGCCCACAGGTCGTCGGGCCCGCCGAACACCACCGAACCGTTCTCGGTCTCGATGATCTCGACGTCGACCGGCTCGTCGTCGCGGACCGCGACCTTTTCGATCCATGCGTCGCACACTGTCTGCCCGTTGGGAGTGACCGCGGTGATCAGGTCGTCGACCCGGCTCAGCTTCTCCACGTAGACGTCCTGGTAGTCGGCCATCGCATTGGTGATTCCCCACGCGACGGACGACGCGTGCGCGAAGTGCGGGAGACCCGGGACGCCCGCGAACGCGAAACCGACGACGTCGAACTCGTCGCACGCCAGTTGGCACTGCTGGTAGACACCGGGCGCCTCGATGAACCGGTGCGGGTCGCCCGCGACCAGCGGGGCCCCGGTGTCGGTGCCCGACGCGGCGACTCCCCAGGCATTGCTGCCGGAGATCGCATCGCCGAGCGCGGGCACGTCGGGTTCGACGCCGTCGTCTGCGGTCAACGGCAGGTGACGCAGCAGGTCGTCCATGAACTCGTCGGACGGCAGGACGGGGACACGGTCTCGTCCGGTCTGCGCCCATTCGGTGTCGAGCAGCGCGAGTGCGTCCGCGCCGAGCATCCGCAGCGCGTGCAACCGCCACAACTTGGTCGCGAACCGGCCGAACATCAGGTGCTGAACCATGAAGACCGAGATCGGCGTCCACGGACTCCATGCGGTCGGGCGGTGATCGAACTCGGTCAGTTCGACGGCGCTTGCTTCGGCGTGCGAGCGGGTGACGCCGTCGGCGTACGCCCGCAGCAGCGTCCGGGTGCGCTCGGACGACGCATCGTGGATCCGGCGGGCGGCACGGTCGATCTGGGCGCGCCGCACGAACGCGTCCCAGCCGACACACGATGCCCCGAATACCTCTGCGGTCCGGCCTTCGGCGCGCAACCGCAGGAACTCGATCTGCCAGGCTCGGTCGATGCCGGTCGCGTAGCCCTGCGCGTACAGGGCATCGCGCGGCGATGCGGCACGGATGTGGGGGATGCCGTGGTCGTCACGGTAGATCTTCGTCATAGGTCTCTCGAAAGTCATTCGGCCAGAATGGAATCGGCCAGTGGTGAATCGACGGTCGCCGTCGCCAGCGCGCCGTCGATGAACTCGTGCAGAGTCTGGACGGTCGAGGCGTCGAACAGGTCGACTTGATATCCGATCTGCACCTCGGTGTGGTCGGAGTGCATGAACGCCTCGACCGTCAGAGGCAACGCCACCCGGCCCTTGTCCGCGAGCTCCCACGTCATCGTGGTGTCGGGCAGTTGGATCCCGTCGATCTTCTGATCGAGGAACAGGACGAGCGAATCGAAGGGGCGAGCGGTCTCGTCGCCGGTCACCCGGCGGGCGATATCGATGATCTCGTCGAACGGGAACGTGCGATGCTCGAACGCCGCATCGGTCACCGCGCGGACGTGCCGCACGAGGCCGCCGAAGGTGTCGCTGTCTGCGGCGCGAATCCGCAATGCGATCGAGTTGCTGAAGTTGCCGATCAGCGCTTCGGCTCCCTGCTCCTCGCGGTTGGCCACCGTGCTGCCGATCACCAGATCGTCCCGACCCGACATCCGCCGCAGCGCGAGATAGTAGGCGGCGAGGAATACCGAGAACGGTGGTGTCTTGAGTTCGGCGGCCAACGCTCGCAGGTTCTGTTCGGCCGCCGGGCTCAGTGTCCGGTCTGCGCGCGCGCTTACCTCCGACGGGTCGGCGGGCCGCCGGTCGTACGGCAGCGACGCGGTCGAGACGCCACCGCGGAACTGGTTCTCCCAGAACGTGATATCTGCCGTGTGGTCGGCCGAGTCGAAGCGGTCGCGCTCGAATTCAGCGAAGTCGGCGACTTGCGGCGACAACGCGTCCACCGCGAGTGCTTCGCCCGGGGCCGAGCGGGCAGCCGTGTAGAAGCGCCCGATGTCGCGTGCCATCGCAGGCAACGTCATCCCGTCCCACACGATGTGCTGCATCGCGATCACCACCGCCATGCGCGGCCGGCCGCCCGACGGCGGCAGAGTGACGAAGGTCAGTCGGATCGACGACTCGGTCGCCAGATCGAACACCTCGGTCGCAGCGTCGGCGACGAGCCGTCGCAGACGTTCCGCAGGCGCGGCGGCGTCGGACAGATCGACGGTCATGATCGGCGGCGGGCAATCGGGATGGATCCGCTGATACGGCTCTTCGCCGTCCTCACCCGAATGATATGTGGTCCTGAGGATCTCGTGTCGTTGGACGACGGCGAGCAGCGCCTGCTGCAACGCGCAGACGTCGACGTCGCCCGTATAGGTGAACGTCAGACAGATGTTGTTCGCCGTGCTGTCGGGCACCTGCTGCTGGTGAGCCCACACCAGACGCTGACTGAACGACAGCCGTGCCCGCTGCGGGTCGCGCCGGGCCGGGACCCCCGCTTCGACGGCGATCCCGGCGTCCGACAGGCGTGCGGCCATCGCCGCGCGCAACTCGTCCAGGGTAGGCATCAGTTCGACGCTCCGACCAGGTCATCGGTCGGGCGCTCGACGCCTGCCACCTCCAGGAAGATCTCGGCCACTTGAGCCAGCTGCCCGGGGACCTGCTCGCGGTCGGCGAGCAGCGCGGCGAACCCGCGGACGGTGCGGGCCTTGAACACCGCGGTGATTCCGACGCCGTCCACCGCGAGCAGGCTGCGGATGTTCGCGACGAATGTCGTGGCCAGGATCGAGTTGGCGCCCGCATCGAAGAAGTCGGTCGTGACGCCGAGGCGCTCGGTGCCCAAGACCTGCTCGGCGATGTATGCGACGGCGGCTTCGGCGGCGTTCTCCGGCGCGACGTACTCCTGCGGCGTCGCACCTGCGACCGCTCGTTCGAGCGAGTCGCGGATCGAGGCTCGGTCGACCTTCCCGTTGACAGTCAGCGGAACCTCGTCGACGGCGACGACCGTCTCGGGGACCATGTATTCCGGCAGCAGTTCGCCCAGTGCACCGACCAGTTGATCCGTGTCGATGGAGGAGCCGTTCTCGCCGGTCGCCGCGAGAGCGAGTCGGCCGTCGAACACGGAGGCGACCGCTTCGGTGACGCCGTCGACCCTGCGTGCGGCGGACTCGACCTCGCCGAGTTCCACCCGGTAGCCGCGAATCTTGACCTGATGGTCGGCGCGGCCGAGGAACTCGATGGTCCCGTCCGGGAGGTACCGCGCGAGGTCGCCGGTGCGGTACCAGCGGATGTCGTCGACCGTCACGAATCGGTCGGCGGTGCGTTCGGGATCGCCGCGGTAGCCGTCGGCCACACCTGCTCCGCCGATCCAGAGTTCGCCGGTCACCCAGTCCGGGGCATCCTCACCGCGCTCGTTGACCACGCGACATGCCGAACCCGCCATCGGTCGGCCGTACGGGACGGTGTCCCAGTCGGCGGGGAAGGCGTCGGTAACTTCGTAGACCGTTGAGTGGATCGCGGTCTCGGTGGTGCCGCCGAGACCGGCGAACCGCAGTCCCGCGACGGCGGCACGCGCACGACGACCCAGCTCGGCGTCGACGCGGTCGCCGCCGGTGATCACGGTGCGCAGGCTGGCCAACTGATCGTTCGACGCGGTGTCCACGAGCATGCCGACCAGGCCGGGCGCGGCGTTGAGCACGGTGACCCGGTTGGCTGCGATCTGCGCGGCCCAGGCCTGCGCATCACGATTCTGCTCGCCGTCGATGCAGACCAGGGCTCCGCCGAGCGACAGCGGACTGAACATGTCGAACACCGACAGGTCGAATTCCAGCGCGGACAGGCCGATGGTGCGGTCGTCGGCGCCCAGCGTGAACTCGTGGGCGATCGCGTCGATCGTGTTGGTCGCCGCACGGTGGCTCACCTCGACGCCCTTGGGTTCGCCCGTCGAACCGGAGGTGTACAGGACGTACGCGAGGTCGCCCGGGTCGCGGGCGACGAGATCGGCGAGCGGAGTCGCGCCGCCGCTCGTCCAACGGGACAGGTCGGCGTCGATCACCGTCGTCACGCCGCCACGCTCGAGGATGGCGTCTCGACGGGCAGCGGGCTGGTCGGCCCCGATCGGGAGGTACACCGCGCCCGCGGCGAGGACACCGAGCACCGCGATCGGCTGCAGGTGCCCCTTCGGTGCGATCACGGCGACGGTGTCGCCCGGTGCGACGCCGTCGGCGATGAGCGCGCCGGCCACTGTGCGGGCCTGTGTCGCGACGTCGCCGTACGACAGCTCCGTACCGTCGGCGGTCACCAGTGCGACCCGGGCGGGTTTGCGGGCGGCGATGTCGAAGAACGTGCCGTGCAGGGTGCGTGGCTCGCTGACGGGCGCCGTCGCGGTGACGGCGTCACGCATCTCGCGTTGGTCGGCGGGGAGTTCGATCGCCAACGTGTCGTTCCAGTCGGCCCCTTCGGCGACGAGCCCGGTCAGGATTGCTTGGAACTCGGCGAACATCGCGTCCATCACGCCCTCGGGCAGTGCGTCGCGGCGCACGTCCCAGTTCACCAGGAGGCCGCCGTCCAGCTCGACGACCTGTGCATCCAAGTCGACTTGCGGCCCCTGCGAGAGAATCCACACGGGCTCGCCGAACAGACTGCGGACGCGGTCGGAGAACAGCTCGCCGAATCCGAGACCGGAGGTGAACACCAGCGACGGGGTGACCGGTGCACCGCGGAGACGACCCAGGTCGCGCAACACGTCAAGCCCCTCGTATGCGGCGTGACCGGCGCAGTCGTGCAGTTCGCGCTGGAGTCGGCGGCTCCGCTCGATCATCGACTCGGTCCGGGTGGCGTCTGCATCGATCAACACCGAGTTCGTGAAGTCGCCGACCACCTGGTCGATCTCCGGGTGAGTGGGCTCGCGATTGAACAGTGGAACGTTGAGCAGGAAACGCTGATGGGTGGACCAGCGGGCGATGACCTCGGAGAACACTGCGGCGAAAGCGACGGCCGGAGTGATGCCGTTGTCGTACGCCACTGCGTACAGGAGGTCCTTCTCCTGGGCGTTCAGTCGATGGTGGTAGCGGACGCTGCGGTCCGGTTCGGCGCGACGGTCCTCCGGAATCGTCGGGAGCGACGGGGTGTCGGGCAGCGTCGGCTCCTTGGCCTCCCACCAGGCGCGGGCGCCCTCGTACTCATCGGTGGAGATGTGGTCGCCGCGCTGCGCCAGGTATTCGCGGAACGTGTAGCCAGTCGACTCGAGTGCGGCGTCCGTCTCGTACGCGGTCGCCAGATCGTCGAGCACGCGCCGGTAGCTCATCGCGTCCGCGGCCAACATGTCCACGTCCAAGTGCAGTCGGTGGCGTCCCTCGGGGAGCAGTGTCAGCACGAACTCGACGACACTGCCCGCAGCCGTGTCTAGAAGCTGATGGCTCATCCGATCGCGGGTTCGCTCGGTCTGCTCGTCGATGTCCGAGCCGTCGCGCAGATCGACGACGCTGAACACCGGAGTCGGCGGGGCGTCCAGAATCCGCTGCTTGCCGGTGTCGCCGAACGCGGCACGCAGCATCTCGTGACGGTCGACGACGTGACCGACCGCGCGTTCCAAGCGAGCGGCGTCGACTCCCTCGCCGTCGAACTCGGCGAACAGGTGCGCGGCGACACCGCCGAGCGCCTGGCCGTCCTGACGGCCGACCCAATATGCGTGCTGCATCGTCGCGAGCTCGAACTCGGGATCGTCATCCGGTGTGTGATCTGTCGCTGCAGTTGTCGGAACCGGTTCGGGGGCAGCGGGTTCGGCGCCCAGCAGCCCGGCCCACGCCGCGATCGTCGGATCCTGGGCGAGCTGTGAGCTGCGCACCCGGTGTCCGGCACGACGCCACGTGCTGGTCAGTTTGATGATCAGTAGCGAATGCATGCCGTGACGGACCAGGTCATCGGTGTCACTGATGGTGTCGGGATCGACGTCCAGCAGTGACGCGACGTCGGCGCGGATCTGTTCGAGGGAAATCACGTCAACTCCTAGTGGGATGTCTGTTGGTGCTGGTCGAGCGAAGCTTGGTCCCGCCGGTCGAGCGTGGCTTCGTCCCGCTGGTCGAGCGAAGTTTCGTCCCGCTGGTCGAGCGAAGTCGAGACCCCTGCCTGCTGGTCGAGCGTGGCTCCCTTCCTCCGTTGGTCGAGCGAAGTCGAGACCCGTTGGTCGAGCGGGGGTCTCGACTCCGCTCGACCAGCATTGGGGGAGTCTCGACCAGCGACGGGTCCGAAACTCGTGAACGCCGTGGTCTTCGGCAGTCGGTACACCTCGCGCCCGGCGACGGTATTGAGGATCCGGGCGTTGCGGACGGCGCCGATGTCGAGGTTGGGGGCGGAGACGCCGTGGGCGTGGATCTCGGCGTTCACCACGAACAGGCGGTCGGTGAGCGATCCGTCGGCGACGACCGAATGGTTCGCCGCGATCACCCGGCGCCCCTGCGAGTCAAGGTGCAGCCGCGACTCGATCGGTGCCAGGAACGGTTGTGCGCGTTCGCGATAGCCGGTAGCTGCGATGACGAGATCGGTGGTGTGCGCGAGTGCGGTGTCGGTGTCGAGGTGTCGTCCGCGGACACTGACACGTCCGCCGTCGTCGTCGAGAGCGTCCACCCGGACCCCGTTGCGTAGCTCGACCCGAGCTGCGTCGTCGTGGAGTTGGCGCCGATACAAGAGGTCGTGGATACGTTCGAGGGTGTCGGTGGAGATCCCCTTGTGGAACTGCCAGTGCCCGTCGCGGACGCGATCGCGCGTCTCCTCGGGCAGCGAGTGGAAGTAGTCCATGTACGCGGGCGTCGTCATCTCCAACGACAGCTTGGTGAAGTCGAGCGGTGCGAACCACGGTGTCCGCGTCCACCAGGTGAGCGCCGGGCCGCCGTCGAGGTTGGCCTCCAACAGGTCCACCACGATCTCGGCGCCCGACTGGCCCGAGCCGATCACCGTCACCGCGTCGGCGGCGAGCGCGTCGTCCCGACGAAACAGGTAGTCGCTGCTGTGGACCACGCTGCTGTGCACTGATCCGGCCGCATCCGACGTCAGCGACTCGGGGACGGACGGCTCGGTACCTACACCGACCACGACGTGCCCGGCGCGGATCACCGACTGTGTCCCGCCGCTGGTGACCAGGACGTCGAAGCGCTGCGCGTCGTCGTCCCAGCGAACCTCGTCGACCGTGGTGCCGAAACGTAGTGAGTCGAGCTTCGCGACGACCCACAGCAGATACGCTTCGTACTCGCGGCGCGTCGGGAAGAACTGCTCGCGCACTAGGAACGGATAGAGGCGATCGACATCGGCGAGGTACGCCAGGAACGACGTCGGATGCGTCGGGTCGATGAGGGTCACGAGGTCGGAGAGGAAGCTGACCTGCAGCGTCGCCTCCTCGAACAGCAGGCCCGGGTGCCAGCGGAACTCGTCGACCGAGTCGACCACGAGCACGTCGACGTCGTCGACGGTCGAGGCCAGCGCAGCCAACCCGAGGTTGAATGGGCCGCATCCGACTGCGAGGACGTCCACGGTCTCCGGGACAGTCGTGCGGGCCGGCCGATCAGTCATGTGCCTGCACCCCTTCGGCGATCGTGTACTCGGCGTTCTCCGACTCCACTTCGAGTGCATGACGCAACAGCTCGTCGAACAGTTCGTCGATGTCCGATCCGGTGGTGTTCGGGTTCAGCAACGTCAGCTTCAGGCATGTCGACGGTGCGTCATTGCCTGCGATGCGCACTCTGGTCCGGCCGATCAGCGCGGTGCCCGAACTGATCAGACGGCGACGCAGTTCGGCGTTCACGGTGTCGAGGTTCTGGCAGCGATACCGGAACACGACGGTCGTCAAGCTGACCTGCGCGACCAGTTCCAGTTGCGGCTCGGCGGTGATCCGCGCCTGGGCGTGCCGGGCGACGGCGTGACAGGTGTCGAGCATGTCGCCGAGGCCGGATCGGCCGTACGCGAGGAAGGTGGTCAGGACTTTGAGGACGTCGGGGCGACGCGTCGTCTGGAGGGTGTGGCCGAGGAGTCCACCGAAGCCCGCCTCCTCGTCGTCCTCCGGGTTGAGATAGGCGACGTTCCGGTTGAGCGCGGAGAACAAGTCCTCGTCGCGCAGCAGCAGCAGGCTCGCCGCGGCAGGCTGCCAGCCGATCTTGTGCAGGTCGAGGGTCACCGAGTCGGCGCGGTCGATTCCGTGTACGAGGTGTCGCAGTCGGTCAGAGAACAACGAACCGAATCCGTAAGCTGCGTCCACGTGCAGCCACACGTCGTGGCGGCCCGCGATGTCGGCGATCTCCGGGAGCGGGTCGACGGTCCCGAAATCGGTGGTGCCTGCGGTCGCGACGATCGCGACGGGCGTCCCGTCTGCCGCGTCGAGAGCTGCTTCGAGCGCGGCCGGGATCATCCGGTGGTGGTGGTCGACGTCGACGGCGACGACGGCGGATTCACCGAGACCGAGTGTCGCGCACGCGCGGTTGATCGAGAAGTGCGCGACGCGTGAACAGAACACCAGCGGTCGTGGCAGCGCGGCCACTCCGTGATGACGTGTGTCGATACGGAGTTTGGCGGCCGCGTGGTCGCGAGCGATCAGCATGGCGAGCAGGTTCGAGAACGAGCCGCCGGGGCCGAACACACCGCCTGCCGACGGCCCGAACCCGGCGAGACGGGCGAGGGCGGTGATCGTCCAGTTCTCGATTGCAAGCGTCGCCGGGCCGGAGTCGTAGGTGTCCAGGGACGCGTTTGTGGCACTCGCGAGGGCATCGGCTGCCACCGACACCGTCAATGGTGGTGGCTGCAGATGCGCGGCGGTGAATCGATGCGTCAGATCCAGTCCGTAGCGGGCGACGAGTTCGGCGACCTGCGTCAGTGCGCGGTCTTCGCCGATCCCGTCGTCGGGAAGCCGCCCCGGGCCGAGTGCGTCGGTGACGGCGGTGAGCATCTCACCGGGAGCGCCGTAGGGGAGCGGCGACCCGTGGTGGCGGTCGGCGACTGTCGTCGCCATCCGCGAGAGTGCGTCGCCGACCTCCGACCAGCCGGGCCCTGGGGCAGCGAATCGGTTGAAGTCGTCAGTCACGATGAACCCCTTGAGGATCGGCGATCGGATTTGTCAGTCGGTGTCGGGTGTCGACGATGGATTCGTAGGAATGGCCGACGTTCACCATGCGGCGGTTGTTGCCGAGTTGGAGGCCGTTCATGTGGACGGCGCCGAACGACGGCGCGAACAGGTCCCACTTCTCGAAACGATCGGCGAGGTCGGGATGGTCGGCGACGAACGCATGGACGCTGTCGGCAACCACCGCCCAGAACCGAGCGTCGTCGAGGAACCCACTGCGGTGCACCACAGCGGCGAGCGGACGCAGGAAGTCATCGAACACGTCCGAGAGGATCCCCAGGTTTCTGATGGCGTCGGGCTCGGTCGTCAACGCGCGACGGCACGACTCGGGCAGATCGTCCGGCTCGTTGAAGACACAGACCTCCTCGCCGATGTCCTTGAGGATCGCCCGGACCGGCACACCGTCACGCAAGACGAGGATCAGGTTCTCGCCGTGGGGTGAGAACTTCAGTTCATACCGGTACAGGAGGTAGGCGATCGGGTGCAGGTAGGCGCGCAAGAAGCGGGCCGTCCACTCGTCGGCAGGCAGCCCGGAGCGTTCGATGAACGCACCGATCAGCGGGGACCCGAGGTGATCGACGTGCAGCAGAGCGGCCATCGTCGACAACTGCTCGTCGTCGGTGACGCGTGGGACGGGGCTCTGTCGCCACAACGCCGACAGGATCTTGCGGTACTCGGAGCCGGGTTCGGTGATCGAGGTGAACAGCGGATCGCGATACCCGACCGCGGCCACCTCGTACAGCACCTCGAAGCCGAGAGAGCGCAGATAGTCGTCGTCACCGATACGGCTGCGGACCCAGTCGTTGATGAGCGGGGTGGTGCGCATGTAGTCGGCCGACATCCCGCGGGTGAATCCCATGTTGACGATCGACAAGGCGGTCTTGACGTAATGGCGGGTCGGTGTCGACACATTGAACTGGGTCCGGATGGACTGCTGCGGCTGGTACCGGTCCGGCGACGGGCCGAGGATCACCAGACGCTGCTCTGCTATGTCGGCGGCGTACAGGCGTGCGGCCTTCTCGGTCCATTGCCACGGGTGTACCGGCAGATATGTGTAATCGTCGGGGTCGAGCCCTTGGAACAGGAGAACGTCATAGAACTTCTCGAGGGTGTCGCCGCCGAGTTCGTGGCGGAGCAGGTCCTCATACGAGACGTCGTTCATCGACGCGAAGTCGCAGTCCTCACTGCGGGCAGCCACCCAGATCAGGTGGTAGCGCCCACCGGATTCGGGGGCGTACGCGGCGACGTCGTGCGCGCTGAAGCCGAGCCGGCCGCCGTTGGCGACGAAGCACGGATGCCCCTCGGTCATCGCCTGCTCGATGGTCTGGAAGCCGGCGGCGGCGAGTTCGGTTGCGGCGACGCGGCGTTCGTCGGGTCGAT
>NZ_JBQEDL010000027.1:0-43299 GCF_052106715.1 Gordonia sp. (in: high G+C Gram-positive bacteria) | reverse complement strand
GGCTCCGATGGCGATCGTGTGGACCAGTTCCTCCAGATAGTCGGGGAGCTTGTCGTGGGTGATGCCCAGCTGTTCGTGCAGATCGACGACCAAGGCGGCGGCGCTGACCGGTAGGTCGGCACCGGAACGGACCCGACGGATCGACGACTCGTCGACGGCCCAACTGTCGAGAGCCAGAAGGTCGGCCGCGAATGTGTACTCGGTCCGGCGGTCGTCGGAGAACAGCGTGAACTGCCCGCGCCCGGTCTCGAGAGGAGCGAGCGCCTGCTCGTGGCAGAACTCGGCGATGATCTTGGCGGCGACCCGACGTTCGTACACCTGGCGAAACGACCGTTCTCCGGTGCCTGCAGTGGACGCGGCGTCGATGGAGGCGCTCATCGTCGGACTCCCGTCTCTGGGTCGACGACCGTTCCGTTCTGGGTGACTCGGATGAAGTCCTCACGCGTGCAGTAGCTCAGGCGGGCGGTCTTGGCGCCGACCGGGTAGTCGCCGACCACTGTGAATCCGACGGCGGCGTTGAGAGCCTGCACCGATGCGTTGCGCACGTCGGGCTCGACGACGACTCGCGAAGCGCCGACCTCGAACAATGCGGTGCGCATGATGTAGAGCATGACCTCGCTGGTGAATCCGGCGATCGGCTGATCGGCGGGCGCGACGAGCAGGTGCATGCCGATGTCGCCCGCGGCGTGGCGGTAGCCGGTGCCCGGGTCGGCGAGTTCACTGGTGGCCGGGTCGTACAACTCGAACATGAACTCGTCGCGGCCGTCGGCCTGCCCGATGTGCAGACCGTAGTCCGTGCCGGCGGCCGCCCGCATGGTGTCGTTCAGGAAGGTGCGGACCTCGTCGACGGAGGCCGACTCCATCTCCCAGTACTTCGACTTCGGGTGGCTCAACCAGCGGTGCACGGTTATTGCATCCCGGTCGGCGTCGACTCGGGTGGACGACAGCAGTGGTGTCGTCACGGGAGATTGGCTCGTCATCGGCCCTACTTCGCTAGAGGGAGAAACTGGGTGTCTGCGGGGCGGCAGAGTGCACAGCCGCACGCGGCTGGCAGAGACTTAGGTTAGGCTACATCACTTAGGTTAGGCTAATGAATGGTCCTCGATCTACCTCCGTGGGGTGCTGACCTCGACTGGAAGTCGCCGAGCCAGTAGCCGTGAGGTCACCCTAACCTTGCGGTGCCCCGAGGTGTTAAGTTTAGGCTAGCCTCATTCACTTCCCTCCCCGTGTAGAAAGGTGACCCATGACGACCGTCGACGATCACATGGAGACCGCCACCATCCGGAGTCTGATTCCCGATTGGCCGGCTGACTTCGCCGAGCGCTACCGCGACCTCGGTCTATGGGAAGGTAAGACGTTCAGCGCCAGACTGGACGAGTGGGCGCAGCGGTACGGCACGTCGACCGCGGTGGTCGATGGCGAACGTCGCTTCACCTACCGCGAGCTGGCGGCGCGTGCCACGCGCCTCGCGCACGGTCTGCGCGGCCTCGGCATCGGCCAGGGCGACGCCGTGCTTCTGCAACTGCCGAACTCGAGCGAGTTCGTCATCGGATGGTTCGCGCTGCAGCGTCTGGGCGCTGTTCCGGTCCACACCCAGCCCGGCCACCGCCATCTCGAGGTCAGTTACCTCGCCGGTGCGACGTCTGCCGTCGCCTACATCACCACCGATGAGTTCGCGCGCTTCGACCATCGCGTCCTTGCCGCCCAGGTGGCCGACGAGGTCGAGTCCATGGCCTCGGTGATCGTCGCGGGTGACCTGGGCGACCATGCGGGAGACGACCGGTTCCACACTTTCGAGTCGCTGTATGTCGACGACGACTCCTCCCTCGGCGACCCGGCGGCCCCGTCCGACATCGCGTTGCTCCTGCTGTCCGGCGGGACCACCGGCATGCCCAAGCTGATCGGCCGGACCCATGACGACTACGCGTACAACTCCCGGGTCGCCGGTGACCGCAGCCGACTCGATGCCGACAGTGTCTATCTCGCGATTCTGCCGATCGCGTTCAACTACACGTGGAACTGCCCCGGCATCCTGTCGACCTTCCGCGTCGGCGGCACCGTGGTCCTCGCGCCGAACCAGGATCCGGCGATCTGCTTCGAGCTGATCGAACGCGAGAAGGTCACGATGACCGCGATCAACCCGCAGCTCGCACCGATGTGGCTCGACGAACGCGAGTGGACCGAGAGCGATCTGAGCTCCCTGAAGATCATCGAGATCGGCTCGGCACGTCTGTCCGACTACGAAGCCCGGCGCATCATCGACGAGTTCGACGCGACTCTTCAGCAGATCCTCGGCATGTCCGAAGGACTGTTCTGCGCGACCCGCCTCGACGACGACCCGGACCTGCTCGCGACGACCCAAGGCGTCCCGGTATCCGAGTACGACGAGATCCGAGTAGTCGGCGCCGACGGCAGCATGGTCCCCGACGGGGAGATCGGCGAACTGACCGTCCGCGGTCCGTACACCCTGCGCGGCTACTTCGACGCTCCGGAACAGACCGCCAAGGCCATCACCGACGACGGCTTCTACTGCACGGGCGATCTCGTCCGCCGGCTCAGCACCGGTCATCTCATCGTCTCGGGTCGTATCAAAGACCAGATCAACAGGGGAGGCGAGAAGATCGCGGCGACCGAAGTGGAAGGCGCGCTCCTCGAACACCCCGACATCCGCTCCGTGGCGATCCTCGGCGAGCCCGACGAGACCCTCGGCGAACGGTCGGTGGCATTCGTCGTCCTCGAAGACGGTGCGGCGCAACTGACTCGACGAGACCTGCAGACCTTCACTGAATCGGTCGGTCTGGCCGCATACAAGGCGCCAGACGTGGTGCGGGTGATCGACGAGATGCCGTTGACGCCGCTCGGGAAGATGGACAAGAACGCGCTCCGCGCCGTCCTCGGTTGAGTCGTCAGACATGCAGACTCTCTCGACCTGTACGGCAGTCAGCGAACTCTCGGCGATCCTCGACGACGCTGTCGCCGACCACCCCAACCTCTGTGCGATATCCACGGAGACCGAACACATCACCTACGCCGAACTCGGGGGTCGGGTGGCGGCTCTCGCCGGTCGGCTCCGCGACGCCGGGGTCGGCCCCGATCGGATCGTCGCCGTCCATGTCCCGCGTTCGGCCACTGCGATCATCGCGATCCACGCGGTCATCGCCACCGGAGCCGTCGTCGCGCCCCTCGACGCCAACGATCGGCCCGAGCGTGTGTGCGCGCTGCTCGACCAGGCGGGCGCCTCGCACCTGATAGTCGCCGACCGCGAGCAGTCAGCGACAGAGATCGGTGAGGGGCTCGCGGTAGTTCGGCGCGACGTCGCACCGACACGTGTCGATCCCGGCTACCTGCTCTTCACATCCGGCAGCACCGGCGTCCCCAAGGGCGTGCTCCTGTCCGACCGTGCGGTCGCGCACTTCGCTCAGTGGGCAGCCGAGTCCGTCGGGCTGGCATCGGACGACCGCGTCGCGGCACAGGCATCCCTGACCTTCGACCTCAGCACTTTCGACGTGTTCGCCACGGCGGCCGCCGGAGCGACGGCGGTGATCTTCCCGGACTGGCTCAAACCGTTCCCCGCGGACACCGTCGACTGGCTGGCAGAGCAGAGGATCACCGCTCTGTACGGTGTCCCGACCCTGGTCAAAGGGATCGTCGCAGCAGGCGGCCGATCGTCGACGCTGCCCGACCTCACCACGGTGCTGTTCGCGGGGGAGCCCTATCCGGTCGCAGCGCTCGCCGACCTGCAGACAGCGTTCCCGGACGCCGCGATCGGGAACTGGTACGGGCCGACCGAGACCAACGTGTGCACCGCCTACGACGTCCGTCAGTGGCGGCCGGGCACTCCGGTGCCGATCGGTGAGGCGATCGACGGAGTGAGCGTCGCCGTCGTCGAGGACGAACTCGTCGTCGCGGGCCCCACCCTGTTGACCGGCTACGTCGTCGACGGAGTCGTGTCCGATCCGGCCACCGACATCGTCTTCCCGGACGGGCGGACCCGTCGCGCGTATCGGACCGGAGACCGCGCGTACCGCGACGACGACGGTCAGTTGGTCCTCCTCGGCCGGGTCGACCGACAGATCAAACGGAGCGGATACCGCATCGACCTGTCCGGCATCGAGGCCGTCGCCTCCGACGTCGGGTCGGTGCACGGCGCGGCAGCCGTCGTCACCGGCGACGACGAACGCCTTGTCCTGTTCGTCGACGTCGACCCGGCATCGACGACGGTGCTCGAAACCATCGACCACGCACTGTGTGGGGCGCTGCCGAGCTACTCGCTGCCCGACCGCGTCGTCGCGTACACCCCGCTGCCCACCAACCGTCGCGGGAAGGTGGATCTTCCCCGCCTGGAAGAACTCGCCGCACACATCCTCACCGACCAACAGGAGGCTCAGACATGACACAGGACGATTCCGGACAACTCACGATCGACGACGTGTGCGAGGTGGTATCGGAGGCGATCGTCCGTCGGCACGGCAAGACTGAGCCGATCGATGCCGACACGCAGATGCTTCTCACCGGCATGCTCGACTCGCTCACCCTGGTGAACATCGTCGGCGACCTCGAGAAGCGACTGGGGCGCAAGCTCCCGGAAGACATGGTCGTCGCGCGCAACTTCCGCACTCCGACGGCGCTGCACGTCGCGGTCGACACCGTGCTCGCGGAGCGCGTCTGATGACAGCGGTGATCCGAACCGCCGATGTCCCGGCGGCCGTCGCCGCCGAGGCCGCCGAAGTGGTTCCGGGGCTGGCGGGTGCGAGCTTCCGAGACGGGTGGCGTGCGCTGCTCTCACTCCCGCCGGTCAGGTCCGTCATGGCCGATTCGCTTCGTGGCGAGACAGGCGACGGCGTCGTCGAGAACGCGGTCGCGGTGATCGAGGGCATCGGGCGCGCAGGCGTCCCCGCCGGCCTGTGCTACGCGTTCACCTCGCAGGTGTTCGGCATCCAGTGGCCGTTGTCGGCGTCCGCGCGCGCACCACTGGCGCCCTACGTCGACGGCCTCGTCGACGGCTCCCTCATCTTGTGTCACGCACTCACCGAGGAGACCGGAGGCTCGGATCCGCTCTCGATGCGAACCGCGGCCACAGCGACCGACGGCGGGTACCGCATCGACGGACGCAAGGCGTACGTGACCGCGGCGCCGGAAGCCGACCTGATCCTGACGTTCGCACGCACCGACGAAGCGCGTCATCCGTTCGCGCTGAGTTCGTTCCTGATCCCGGTCGACCGCGCCGGGGTCACCCGATCGGACCCGTTCGCGAAAATCGCGCTCACCGAAGTACCGATGGGGGCCATCGACTTCGACGGCGTCGCAGTCACCGACGCGGACATGGTTGCCGCCGAAGGGTCCGGCCTGGCGTTCCTGTCGAGCACGACGACGTGGGAGCGCGCGCTGTTGATGAGCTATGCCGTCGGCGGGATGCACGCAACCATCGAACGAGTCGTCGCGTGGCTGCGCGACCGTGAACAGTTCGGTCGCAGTCTCGGCGCCAACCCGCTCGTCGCCTCTCACGTCGCGGACCTCTCGATGATCGCGTACCGAGTCCGCACTCTCGTGTACGACATGGCGCGTCGGATCGACGCGGGTGACACTCCGCTCAGCGCGTTGTCGACCGATGCCGCGCAGGTGAAGATCTCGTGTGCCCAGGACCTGTTGGCGTTCGAGACGACGGCGGCACCGCTGTTCGGCGCGCGTTCGGTGGTCGCCGACTCGGGATACAGCGCCGACCTGAGCAGTGCGATCGCCGCATCGATCTACGCGGGAACCAACGATCTGTTGCGGGTGTCCATCGCCCGCGACCTCGGACTTCCGGTGGCGAACTGACATGACTCTGGCAACGCATTCCGTCGACACCGCCCTGGAACTCGCCACGGCGATCACTCCGCGCCTGGCCGAACTCGCCGACCCGATCGACCGTGGCGAGACGTCCCCACACGTCGCCTACCAGTTGATCCGCGAGTCGGGCCTCCTGGCCGCGATGGTCCCGCGCGATCGCGGCGGACTCGGACTCGACTTCGCCGACTACACGCGGGTCCTCGCCGAACTCGCCGCAGCGAACGGCGCGATCGCACTCGGATTCAACATGCACAACGTGGCGATCGGCTCCCTGTTCGAGGCCGACGTCGACGCGCTAGGCGCGACCGGTGTCGCCTTCCGCGACTGGGTGATCGGCCAGGTCGTCGACGGTCGCAAGATGTTCGCTTCGGCCGCGTCCGAACCTACGACCGGTGCCCGGCTGCGCGGCATCGCGACGGCCTACCAGCGCGACGGCGACGCGTACGTTCTCGACGGTCACAAGTCGTTCGTGTCGCTATCGGGCGTCGCCGACTACTACGTCGTCACCGCGCGTGCTCACGACGACGACTCCGACGTCGAGGTGTCCCACTTCGTGGTGAGCGCCGACGATCCGGGCGTCTCGTTCTCGGCCGAATGGGCCGGGACCGCCCTGCGCGGCACGTCGACGGCTCAGATGTTCTTGGAGCACACCAGGATCGGAGTCGATCGACTGTTCCTCGGTGTCGAAGGCATGTCGTTGTTCAAGGCGGTGCGCGACCCGCACTGGATGGCGGCGGGTTACCTCGGCGCCTATCTCGGGCTCGCGGAGGCGATTGTGGACTTCGCTGCTCAGCGGCTCGGCGCCGACGAACGACGTCGTGATCAACCCGCAGACGTCCAACGTCTCGGTGCGATGACGGTGGCTCTGCACGCGACACGGGCGTTGACGATGACCGCGGCGCGGGGCGTCGTCGATCGCCGTTCCGACCAGGAGACCAACGCGACCGTGTACGCGGCGAAACACCATCTCAGCGAAACAGCGCAGTCGCTCGCCGCACAGTCCGTGGCACTCGTCGGGTCGGCTGCGATGGCCGCGGACGGCCCGATGCAACGACTGCTCCGCGAAGTCCAGTTCTGTTCGATCATGCCTGCCAAACCCGCCGACTGCCTCGACTACGTCGGGCGGGCACAGTTGGGCGCCAACATGTTCGACGTCTCCAACCACGGGTGGTGACGGCGGTGCCTGTTCTCGCGCACCCGCGCGGCGACCTCGAGTACGTGCTGCACGGCGGTGACCCGAATCTGCCGACCGTGGTGTTCCTGCACGAAGGACTCGGATCGGCAGGCCAGTGGGGGCGGCTGCCGTCGCTCGTCGGCCGCGCCACCGGGATGCGAGTCCTGGTGTACTCGCGACACGGGTACGGCGGTTCGGCGGGTGACGGTCCGACCGGGGCCGACTATCTGCACCGAGAGGCACTCGACGTCCTACCGGAGATCCTCGCCGAATTCGACATCGAGGCGCCGATCCTCGTCGGGCACAGCGACGGTGCGTCCATCGCAGCGATTTACGCCGGCGCGCACCCGGTGCGCGCCGCCGTCCTGATCGCACCGCACGTCCTCGTCGAGGACACGACCCTGAATGGGATCCGATACACCGCAGCACATTTCGCCGAACACGTCCGTCCGACGCTCGCCGCGTTCCACGACGATCCCGACGCGCTGTTCGCTCGATGGTCGGGCGTATGGCTCTCCGACGACTTCGCCGCGTTCGACCTGACCGGACTCCTACCGGACATCGCGGCCCCGCTACTCGTCGTGCAGGGGGTCGACGACGAGTACGGCACACCGGTGCACGTCGACGCCGTCGCTGAACATGCGTCGGGTCCCGTTCGGACGCGACTGCTCGCGGGCCACGGACATCACCCGCACCTGCACGACCCCGAGGCGATCGCCGTGTTGATCGCGGATTTCGCATCCCTTCCGACCAGTTCCACGAAAGAAGACGAGACGCCATGACGCAGCCGACTGTGCTCGACGTGACCGAAGCACCGAGTGTGTTCACCGAACCGTTCAGCAGAGCGATGCTCACCAGCGACGAGTCGCTGTCAGTCCTGGACGCCGAGACGGGGGAGTGGACCACCCGCACTTGGCCGCAGGTGCACGAGCGCGCCGTCCAGATCGCTGCGACGCTCGTCGTCCAGCGGCGGGAGGATGCGCCCCATGTCGGTCTCATCGGCGATCCGACCGTCGATCTGATCGCCGCCGTCCAGGGGGCCTGGCTCGCGGGCGTCGCCGTGTCGATCCTGCCGGGACCGATCCGCGGCGCCGACGAGAAGCGCTGGGCCGAAGGCACACTCGAACGGTTCGCGCGTATCGGCGTCGGCACCGTGCTCGGCGACGATACTCAACTCCACCTGCTCTCCGAGGCCGACCACGGCGGCCGGACCGGCGGCGGGCTGCATTTGACGACAGCCCGTGACTACGGTGTCGGCGCCGACGTCGCCGACTTCGTCCCGGTCGACGCGGGCCCTGACGCGCCGGCCGTTCTGCAGGGCACAGCGGGGTCGACCGGGGAACCGAAGACGGCGGTGCTGCCGGGCGCCGCGGTGCACACCAACACGCGCGAACTCGTTGTGCGCCTCGGCATGCACCACAGCCGCGACGTCGGATTCAGTTGGCTGCCGCTCTACCACGACATGGGGCTGACCTTCCTGCTCGCGACGATGGGGTCGGGTATGCGGTCGTACATCGTGCCGAACTCGGCGTTCGCGGCCGCACCGTTCAAATGGCTCGAATGGCTCACCGAGACCAAGGCGAGCGTTACCGCAGCACCGAACTTCGCGTACGACATCCTCGGTCGCTACGGGCGACTGCTGCAGTCGGCCGATCTGAGCGGTGTGCGCGTGGCGATCAGCGGCGGCGAACCCATCGATCCGGACGCGTTCGACAAGTTCCTCGCCGAGACAGAGCGTTTCGGATTCGATCCGGCGGCCGCCGCACCCGCCTACGGAATGGCCGAGTCGACGTGTGCGGTCACCATGCCGTCGACGGGCGAAGGCGCGGCGTACGACGAGGTGACAGTGACCGTGCCGGGCGAGGGCCGGGAACCCATGCGACGTCGCTATGCGATTCTCGGAAAACCGTTGGACGGCATGGAGGTCCGCATCGTCGAGCCGAACGTCGAGGTTCCCTTGATCGACGACAGGGACGTCGGACGTGTCGAGATCCGCGGTACGTCGATGATGGCGGGCTACCTGGGCCATGAGCCCATCGCCGATGGCGAATGGTTCGACACCGGCGACCTCGGTTACCTCGTCGATGGCCGTCTGGTCATCTGCGGTCGGGCCAAGGAGATCGTAATCGTCGCAGGACGAAACCTTTTCCCGGTCGAGATCGAGCGGGCGGCGGCGTCGGTCGCCGGCGTCAAACGCGGCGGCGTCGTCGCCATGGCTCGAAGTAGGGGGTCGGCTCGGCCCGGGTTGGTCGTCGTCGCCGAGCATCGGAGCGACGACTCGGCGGTCACCCGTTCGGCGGTGATCTCTGCTGTCGCCTCCGAGTGCGGAATCGTCCCAGCCGAGGTGATCCTCGTCGAACCGGGCACCGTGCCGCGCACCACGTCCGGCAAACTCCGACGGCTCGAGACCAAGCAACTCGTGGAATCGGGGGCCCTGTCATGACGGTGGCGCTCGACGAGTACCGCGCCCTCCTCGACGAGGTCTTCGATGACGAAGTCCGCTCGTGGGTGGACGAAGCCGAAGTCTCCGAACACTTTCCGCGAAAGCTCCTCGAACGGCTCGGCGCCGCGGGGGTCTTCGCGCAGAAGTGGGGCGAGGAGAAGAAGCCGGACGTCGCGAAGCTGTTCGCCCTCGGCTATGCCCTCGGCAGACAGGGCTCGGCCGGGATCAGCGTCGGTGTCAGTCTCCACGACTCGGCCATCTCCGTGCTCCGCCGTTTCGGCAGCCGGTCGCAGACACTCAGTCGGGTCGCCGAGGCGGCCATCCGCGGCGACGCTGTGCTGTGCCTGGCGGCCTCGGAGTCATCGGGCGGATCGGACCTCCAGATCGTCGAGACCACGGTCCGGACCGGCGACGACGGTCTGCACGTCGTGGGGCGCAAGAAGTTCGTGTCGCTCTCGCCGATCGCCGACTACATCCTCGTCGTCGCACGCAGCGTCGACCAGGACGCGGGCGATGCCGACGGCCCAGATCCGACTCATGGAAACGTCGCGCTGGTCCTGGTCCCGACGGCGCAGGTCGTCGTCGAGCCGCCGTACCGCAAGGCCAGCGCAGGCCCCCTGGACACGGCAGCGGTCGTCATCGACACCGTCGTGCCTGCCGACTACCTGATCGCGCGAGCCGGCACCGGTCTCGCCGCCGTCAGTTGGGGGCTCGCGCACGAACGACTGTCGATCGCGGCACAGGTCGCGTCGTCGTGCGACACCGTGATCGCGGTGACTCTCGCACGGATGCAGGAGCGCAGCCAATTCGGCAAGACCCTGTTCGAGCATCAGGCGCTTCGGCTGCGCGTGGCGGACCTGCAGGCGCGTGTCGACATGCTCCGGTATGCGCTCGATGGGATCGCTGCAGGCGGAAAGATGAATCTGCGGGCGGCCGCCGCGATGAAGGTGACCGCGGCGCGGTTGGGGGAGGAGGTCGTGTCCGAGTGCATGCATCTGTTCGGCGGTTCCGGCTTCCTCACTGATGAGACTCCGTTGGCGCGGTGGTGGCGCGATATGAAGCTGGCGCGGGTCGGTGGCGGGACCGATGAGGTGCTGTGGGAATTGGTCGCCGCGTCGATGAGGCCCGACGTCGCAGGGTATCGGCGGTTTGCCGGAACCATCACGTGACAGACATCGCATTGCCCCGCCCGAAAGGCCGGGTTTGAATGTTACCTGACATTCAGGTTAGCCTGACCTATATTACTTGGCGGGTGGCTCGGTGCCCGCGATGAAGGAGACCCACCATGACGCAGGCAGACCCCTACGGCGACGAGCCGTCTTACGCTGACCAGCAGTACCCGGAGCTGCAGCCTGCGGAGCCGAAATCGGAGTCGAAGGTCAACGTTCCGACGATCCTCGCGTCCGCGGGGGTCGCCGCCGTCATCTCAGCGCTCATCGTCACCATCGGAGTGGTCGGACTGGCCACATCGGACAAGCTCGGCAACAACTCGGCGGCGGCTCAGCCGACCGTCGTCAACCTCGGCAGTGCGCAGGGCACGCAGACTCCGAACGGGGTCACGGTTCCGCAGAACACCGGCGGCGACCCGGCCGCGGGTGACGCACCGGCGGGAGCGCCGACGGAGAACGTGCCGGAAAGCGACGGCGACGCCGGAACCGGCTCGGGCACCGAAGGCACCGGGGCGGGAACAACCGCACAGCCGGGCACTGCGGCACAGCAGGGCACGGCGGGCCAGCAGGGCTCGGGCCAGGGACAGTCGGGCTCGGGCCAGGGACAGTCGAACCCGTCGCCGCTGACCGCAGGCCAGCTCAACACCAAGATCAAGACCATCATGAACACCAGTGCGTCCGATGCGACGCGGGCCGACGAACTCCAGGGCGGCCAGCAGGCGCTCGGATCGATCAACTCCGTCGCCCAGATGTTGAAGGTCAGCGGCGCGGGCTTCAGCTACAAAGTCGTCGGGCCGGTCAACCAGAGCGGCACCACCCTCAACGCACGCCTGCAGATGTCGTTGGTCGGCAACGGCTCGCGGTACCGCGAGCTGAGCTGGGTGTGGGTCGACAACAAATGGAAGCTCTCGAACAAGAGTGTCTGTGTCATCGCGGAGTACGCGATGCTCAAGTGCACAGTCTGAGTCTGATTCATCGAATACTCCGCCTCGCGGAGTACAGGAAATAGGAGATAACCGATGACCAGGCTGAAATCGAGTCTTGTTCTCATCATCCTCGCGATCACCGCGCTCGTCGTCGGCGCATGCTCGTCGTCGGACGACGCCGATTCCGCGCCCGTCCAGATCAATCTGCCCGACGGCCGCACCGTCAACGTCCCCGAGACGCCACAGCGAATCGTCACCCTGGGCGGCCAGTGGACCGATGTCGCACTCTCGTTCGGCGTCACGCCGGTCGGCTACTACGACGCGCAAGAACTCCAGACCGGGGAGAAGGCTCCGTGGTTCGGAAACAAGCTCAACGACTCGGTCCTGGTCGATCCGAACAAGGACGTCGTCGGCGCGGTGGCCGAACTCAAACCCGATCTGATCCTGGCCCCGGGCTTCGCCTCGATGGCCGAAGGCTTCGACAAGCTCAGCGAACTCGCGCCGACGATCGACAAGATCAGCGGTGAGCAGGTCGACCCGTGGCAGGACATGGTCAACCTGATGGGGACCATCCTGCACCAGCCGGAGAAGGCCAAGGAGATCATCGACGGCGTCGACTCCAAGATCAAAGCGGTCGCCGACGAGTTCCCCGGGCTGAAGGACAAGACGTACACGTTCGCGTACCTGTACGGATCGGACCAGATCTCGGTGCTCGGCGACGAGTCCGACGGCGCAGCCAAGCTGTTCAGTCAACTCGGCCTCAAGATGTCCCCGAAGGCGACCGCGCAGTCCACCAAGACCGGCCAGCCGCGCTTCCAGATCAGCACCGAGAACATCAACCTCCTCGACTCGGACCTGCTCGTCGCCGCGAGTCAGTCTCCGAAACTGCAGCAGCGAGTGGAGGGGCTGCCCGGATACAAGGGGCTGAAGTCGGTCCGCAGCGGTGCGGTCGCGATGCTGTCGACAGTGGAGATCACCGGACTCAACGAGCCGTCGCCCAACGCCATCCCGTACGCGTTCGACCACATGAAGCCGGCCCTCAAGGCCGCAGCCGACGCGAAGTAGCGCGTTGGGAAAGACCCCACGGCGCCTCGGCGGCCTGCTGCTGCTCGTCGCAGCACTGGCCGCCGTGTGCGTGGCGTCCATCGCCTTCGGGTCGCGGGCGATCCCGGTCGGCGACGTCTGGTACTTCCTCTGGAACAAGGACGACACCGATATCTCCGGCATCGTGCACGGTCTGCGGATCCCGCGGACCGTTCTCGGTCTCGTCGCCGGTGCGGCGATCGGCGCCGCAGGTGCGCTGACGCAGGGGCACACACGCAACCCGATGGCCGATCCCGGAATCCTCGGGGTCAACGCGGGCGCGGCGTGCACGGTGGTACTCGGCGTCTATGTCATCGGCATCACCACTCCCATCCAGTACATGGGTTTCGGACTGGTCGGCGCGCTGGTCGCGTCGAGCCTGATGTTCCTGATCGCATCCGCGGGCAAAGGCGCGAATCCGCTCACGTTGATCCTCGCGGGCACGGGGCTCTCGGTGCTGTTGATGGCGATCACTTCCGCGATCGTTCTGGTCGACACCGAGTCGTTGGACGCCTGGCGCTTCTGGCAGGTCGGCTCCACCGAAGGCCGCGGCTGGGACGTCATCGGTGCGACGCTGCCGTTCGTGGTCCCCGGTCTGGTCCTCGCTGTGATGAGCGGCTTCTATCTCAATGTCCTGTCCCTGGGCGACGACGTCGCGCACGCGCTGGGCACCAGGGTCCGGCAAGCCCGGATCATCGGCATCGTCGGGATCGCCCTGCTCGTCGGAGCGGCGACCGCGGCGTGCGGCCCGATCGTCTTCCTCGGTCTGGTGGCGCCGCATGTCGCGCGGTTTATCACCGGTCCCGACTACCGGTGGGTGGTTCCGTATTCGGCGCTGATCGGCGGACTGTTGTTGGTCGGCAGCGACGTGATCGGACGAGTCGTCGCGCGGCCGGGTGAAGTGCAAGCGGGCATCATCCTCGCGGCGATCGGCGCCCCGTTCTTCATCGGGCTCGTGCAGGCCAAGAAGTTGGTGGCCGTCTGATGGACCTCACGAAGAGCGTCGACGAACGAGCGCCCCGCGTGCGGCGGCCCGTGCTACGGGTGGGCTCCGCGCAGTTCGTCGTCCATCGCTGGGCGCTCGGGGTCGGCGCGGTGCTCGCGGTGATCGCGTTCGTGTTGTTCGCGGTGAGCATCGGCACCAGCGAACTGTCGATGACCCCGATCGACGTCGTGCGCATCCTGTTCGGCGGCGGCACGAGATTCGAGAACGTCGTCGTCTTCGACTCGCAGCTTCCGATCGGACTCGTCAGCCTCCTCGTCGGGTTCGCCCTCGGAGTCTCGGGAGCGTTGACGCAGGTCATCGCGCGCAACCCGCTGGCCACCGCCGACATGCTCGGCATCACTGCCGGGGCCAGCGCGGGCGCCGTCGTCGTCATCACCTTCGGGACGACGTGGGCGTCGTGGCTGGCCGACCTGGGATTGACGACGGCCGCGCTGCTCGGCGGGCTGGTGGCTGCGGCCGCCATGTACGTGCTGACGTGGCGTCGCGGCATCGACCCGATTCGGCTGGTGCTCGTCGGCGTCGCGATGACTGCCGGGATGCAGGCGCTCATCGCCTTCCTGCTGACCAGGGCCGAGATAACCCAGGTGCACACTGCCCAGCATTGGATCGTCGGTTCGGTGTCGGGAGCCGCGTGGAGCAATGTGTGGCCGCTGGCCGGGGTGCTCGTCCTCGCCCTCGTGATCATCGCAGTCAACTCGCGCAACCTCGCGATCATCAGCCTGGGCGACGAGGTCAGTCGCGGTCTCGGTGTCCGTACCAACGTGACGTCCGGTGTGGTCTTGTTGACGGCCGTCGTCCTGGCGGCCGTCGCCGTCTCCGCAGCGGGACCGATCGCATTCGTCGCGCTGCTCGCACCTCAGGTCGCGATGCGTCTGGCGCGCGCGGAGATCCCCGGTCCGATCACGTCCGGACTGATGGGTGCCGTCCTGGTGATGGGCGGCGAAGTCCTCTGCCGCACGGTGCTGCCGGGCGGTCTGCCCGTCGGTGTCGTCACCGCGGGCATCGGTGGCGTCGCGTTGATCTACCTGATGATCCAGATCAACCGGAAGGCGTCGGTGTAGGAGGGTCGTCAGAATCGGCGAGTCGCCGTCAGCAGATCATGCCCACGCGGGACGGTACGGCTCCCACAGCAGGCGGATCCCTGCCTCTTCGGGGGTCCGATCACCCTTGTCCCAGTTGCACGGGCCGCACGCGGCCACACAGTTCCACCAGGTGTTTCCGCCGCCGCGTGACTGCGGCATCACGTGGTCCCACGTCTGCGCGTGCTCGCCGCAGTACGCGCACAGATGCTTGTCGCGGCGCAGTACCTTCTCACGCGTGGTGTGCTCACGCTCGACGTACGGGCGGTAGACGTACTCGCGCAGGATCACCTCGCGGGGAACCTCCACCTGCATCGAGACCGAATGGGCGATGATCGGCGGATCGAAGCCCTCGATCATCCACATCTTGTTCTCGAGGAGGTTCGAGACCACGTCACGAAAGGGGCGGCGGTGCAGCACAGCGTTATCGGCGTTGCGGACTATCACGGTAATCGCGTCGATCGCTGGAATCGCCATGGCACCTGTACCTCCCTGTAAGAAAATAGCCCAGACGAGGCCTTCTCGCTGGCTTAGACGGCGACGGCGCGCCCGCGAAGAGCAAACGTACGGGTGCGACCGGATCCGGTCAACGGTTTATCGGACATCGCGGTCCCGCCCTGCGGGTGCCGCTCTGCGGGTGCCGCTCTGCGGGTGCTGCCCTGGGGGTGCTGCTCTGGGCTCGTGCCCAGGGCACCAGTTTGTGCTCAGGGGCAGCCCCTGGGCGCAATGGTGGTGCGCTGGGCGGGAACCGGTGGTCGGGCATGCAAGAGCCCTCACGTAGACTTTCTCGCAGTCGGACGGCGCAATCCCCACCGCAGCCGACCGAGCCGCTCTCGTGGGACTGGCGGAAGTTCCTGTCTGCGCTGGCGAGAGTGTCGGCTGGCGATAGCGAGTAACGCGTGCCAGCCCTACCCGTAACGCATTGAGGCGGATCCCGGTGTCGGTGCGGAATGGGACGCGTGGGGCGTCTGATCGAGGCGAGCTGACGTGTTGTCTAGGCGGCCGCAGACAAGTCTCGCGTCCGGTGGGGCCTATTCAGGCGACTCGGTATCAAACAGCGTGGCCTGCTCGCCGCCGTCAACCACCTGCACCTGCGATAGCGCTGCCGTAAGCACCTTGTCGACGGGTGCTGGCACACCGAACTGGCCACGCAAGAAGGCCCCGATCAAGTGGATCTGTCGCTCGGTGGCCTGGTTCATACTCAGGCGGTTTTGGAGTTCGATCGTGAGGTCTCGACGGCGGGCGAGGCGCTCGAAGACCAGCGCATCCATCTGCCGGGGAAGGCTAGCTGTTGTCGCGGCGTCTGCCGCGAGGCGGGATATGAGTTCTAGCAGTGGTTCTGCGTAATCGGGTGCCAACGGGAGAAACGCTCCCATCGCTTTGGTGTGCAGGTCAGCTGGCGCATCGAGGGAGTTGAGAATCTTCGCGACATACTCGTCAACCCGCTCGGATTGCTTACGCATGGCGTAGAACGGCACGTCGCCGGTTGCAAGGCGAGCTGTGGCGACCTGGCGAAAGGTGTTGGTGTCCATCGTGTTCGCTTCGCTGGCGATGATTGCGAGATTGACTGTGACAATCGAGATGGCCTCGGCGAAGAACCAGCGTGCAGCTTTGGTGGCATCGGTGTGGGAGTTGGGTGGCCATATCTTGCTCAGCTCGCGGATCAGACCAAGCGTGCGCTTGACGGCGTCAAAGGGATCGAGAAACCATACCTCTGATATCAGGAACCAGTAGCCTCGTTCCAGCATGGGATCGGGCTTCACGAAGGTGGAAACATCCTTGCGGAGAACGGCGATGGTCACGCCTTGGGAACCCACATCGTCGACATCTCTGATCGCAAGTCGCTGCTCGCGGTCGGTGAGGTCTTCCATGTGCTGGATCGTGACGCCCAGGCGGCGGCAGGCATCGCGTGTTGCCGTCGACGTATTGAAGGCCGTCGTGATCTCCCCCCGGTCTGCGCCCACCAGCTCACGGAGGCCACGGCTCCAAAGGGCACGGTCCAGTGGGCGGGGCGTGGCCTTTGAGGTTCCCGTCTTAACCTCACCGATCTGCTTATGGTGTGTTAATGCTGGGCTGAATGCATACCCCAGTACGTCCAGGTCGGTAACCGTCGAGACCTCCGAGCCGAACCGGTGCTGTAGATCGACTCCACGCCGTACGTAAAAGCCGTCCCAGAACCAAGCCTGAGCCACCCGAATCTCGGCAAGGTCCCCGGCGTTAAGCCCAGGGGTCGTCACGGCGCGCGGCACGCTGCATCTCCTTTCGCAGTTCTTCGACAGAGGCAACCATGATTTCGTGCGAAGCTCCGAGGCTCTCGGCGGTCCGGCCGTCCTCCGGTGTGATGAACGTAGCGGGTCGCTCCCCGCGGGTCAGATCTGCTGCCCCCGATGTGTCGGTGATCCGGCGGATCCATGTCAACGCCGACTCGGCGATTTCTGGTTTGACGAGTCTCAGGTACGCGCGTCCCTGGTCGTTCGGTTCGACGGCGACGACGCCAGCGGCCTCAAGAAGGTGATAGTCGGATTTGATGTTGGTGGCCGGGCCCACGACTCCTTTCCTCAGCAGGGCCTCCACCAGGGTGCCTGGATCCTCAATGCGTCCACGACCGAGGGCAGCCGCATCGCGCCCAAAGAGCATGTGAGCAACGAAAAGCTTCCGCAGGTGGAAGGCCTCCGTCGTGGTGCACGCGTTGTCCTCTGCTTCCATCAGCGGCGAGAAGACATACGTCGAAGAGATGCCTGTTGCGGACTGGACAGTCGCAGCTTGAATGAGCCCGGCATTCGTCGCACTGCGGATGATGGCCGGGGTGGCCTTCAGTTTCGACAAGTGCAGACCTGGGGCGGATAGCACCTGCTCGCTCATGCCCAGCAAGGCGTCGCGCTCGTTCGCAGGCAGTTTTCCGAGGAAAGTTGCGAGTGATAGTTGCTTGGTTCCCCACACGTACGGGCTGAAGACCACCAGCTCGTTGAGTTCTTCGGACGCCGAGTCACGATTGAGACCAACTGCGCGCGCGAGACGCAAGGCTTGCTCGGCTTCTTGCTCGGTAAACCCTCGCGTCACGATCTCGTTCAGGTGCTGACTCGCGGCCAACGGCGCGATCGCGCCGATCTCCACCGAATGCAGGAACGCCAGATCGGAACGGTGGGGCCTGAGCGACTCCAGCAACGCAACGGTCTGCTCTGTGACGGAAGCTGACACCCCGACGTACTCTTCGAGGCTCGAGATCCGGTTAGCGTCGTCGACCCTGTAGTCGATCAGCCCCGTATTCTTCAGCGCGGGCAGCACCGTGTTGATGAGCTCCAAGCCTCCAAGGCCCGCGTGCTTGGCATAACTAACGACCAGATCGTGAGTGAGCAGAACGAGGTTCTGGTGGCCCTTGAGGCGCGCGGCGAAATCCATTGCTTTGCCGGTGAGAAGTAGAACCTCAACTTCAGCTCGCACCAGAGGTCCGGTGATCTTGTGGTCGTGCTGGTGGACAAACACGACCGCACGCCCCAGCCGCTTCACTTCGTCCCGGCGTTCATCGTCCACGCAGTCGCCCCTGAATCATGCTCCGGCAATGTCGCCGCGCTAGTCGAGCCTATCGACGACTGGTTCGCCGACGGTTCATTCTGTCAGGCCAACAGTAGGTCAAGACTCGGAAGCACGTTCTAATAGTCGGGGTTGACCGACTCGGACAGAGCGTCGTCGCCGCCGATACTGTCGCACGAGGTGGCGCTGCCGGTCTCGACCAGATGCTTCTTGCCCCCGATTCGCGGTGTTTGGGTCGGTTCAATCGCTGAAATTCTGGCACGCCATCGTGCGCCCCGACGACCACATCAACTCCCGCCTCTACCTCGACATGAGGTACGCGCCCGCGGCCGGGCCCGGCCACCTGTTGATGGCCGGGGCGTGGCGTATAGGTGATCGTGAAACAGCTACGCGACCGTTGGAACCCCTTTGAGCTGGCCGTGATTCTGCAGGTCGGTAATGGCGACATGCCGTACTCCAGGTATGCCGCCTCGATTTGCGAATCCCAGTGGGATATCTAGGTCGATCGGCTCGCCTAAAAAGATCGCGTCGTAACCATTTTCCCAGCTGGCAGTGGCAGTGACCGCCTTGATGTAACCGTCGAGGATGCGTCCGTACTTTTTGGGGAGCTTGGAGCTCTGATCTCCTGCGCAGCCGAGAGTGAACCGTGCCACGACGGGCCTGACGATATTCAGTCGCTGAGCACTGTCGGTGCCCAAATATTCAATGGCGTCGTTGATTCTCTGCTTCAGTCGTGGCGCTCGCAGATAGACGCCGCGGTCCATTCCTTCCTTGGCGGTACTCTCGCTGGGGACGACGGCGATGACTCCGGTGTGCTGCGAGCCCGCCCATGGTCTGGGCACGCAGTAGTTCTCATCGGCCTCCCAAGCGAATTGGTGTGCAGCCAGGTCGTCGTGAATCTTGCGGACTTCGGCCGGGGTGAGACCGGCTGCCTCGAAGTCTGCTCGGCTTAGCGGGTGTGCTTCTCCGAGTTTGATCAGCTCCGATTTCGCCGCCGCGCGCTCGGCTTGGCTTTCCTCGACACGCTTGCGTGCGGCAATGAGCTCGGTCCCAACAGTTTGTGGTGATCGCATTCTTCCGCGCCCTTCATTGTATGGGCTAACTGCTGTTAGCAATTTATAGACTACAGCACTAAGCCCAAATGGCAAGGGGTGCTCGGGAACGCTCGGCGACTCCGAGGTTAACGACGGGATCTATTGCGTCAGTGGGTCTCATCGAGTCGGGACTGAGTGTGGTCTCGTTCGCGCCACGACTCGACATGAACCATGGGGGCCTGCTGTGTCTACTGTCGCACCCGGATCGACAAGTGCGCGGCGGGTGACGAAACGGCGCTGCATCGAGTGCCTGTGTCACGTAGTAAAAGGACGGCGCTGTGCCACGGCAAGTACTACCTCGCCTTGTTATTGTCTGGTTTTGTGCAAGAATGTGAGGAGACTTCAACCCAAGGACGAGACATGTCGCAGCCGTTGCGTACCCCCGCCCCCCGGACTCTATTGATCGGCCCCGACGATTCCGCAGCCTACCTGCGGAGGCTGGGGGTTTCACTTGAGGACGTCCTAGTTGCGGTGGAGCGGGGTGAGGCGCGCGCAGCGGAGACGAGTGGACCAGAGTATCCCCGGACAGGAGCGGGACTCTCCCGGTGGGTCGAGACTGTTGGAGCCCTCCGGCATGCGCTGATGCGTGACGGCTGGACCCCTCAAGACCCACGAAATCGGCCGATTTGCGCCAATCCTGACCAGACGATTCATCTCGGAGTGCTTGGTGGCACATGTGCCACCGGCGATGCCAATTCTGAGATCGGGCCGAAGGCTCAGAGACGAAAGGGGCCAGCGACTGACGAGGCTCTCGGGGACCAGCCTGTGCTGTACGTTCGTGCTGAACTAGTCAAGGCCCCGGCTGCGCTAGCGCTAAGCGATCCGCCGCCCCCAGGAGCCTGGTTTCTGGTTTACCACCGTGGTGAGGCCGGTGTGCAGGTCGAAGTATCGCATCCAGCGGGGTCGACGGACGGGCAGATTGACGGCTGGACGGTACGCGTCATCCTGCCGCGCTTCACCCCGGACGACGCGGACATCTCTCCGCAGGACGTAGGCGGCGGCGATGTCGGATTCAATGTCACCCTTGCTTCCTGAGCAATTTCTTGACCCTGAACGCATCACCCTAGCTAGGACCCGCCGAGGAATGACGAAGGCAGACCTTGCGAGGGAACTTGGGGTCACGCCACGGAGTATCACCCGCTACGAGTCCGACGGAGCACCACTTTCGGCTGCCAGCGCATTGTCGAGTGCGCTGGAGTTCCCTATCAAGTTCTTCTCGACGCCGCCCACAGCTCAAATTGAGGCCAACGGCGTGAACTTCCGAGCAGCTCGGCGGGCGGGAGCGCGGCAGCGCGCCGCGGCCGTTGCTGCGGGAGCGATCGGAATCGAGGTCGGTCTGTGGATTAGTGAGCGCTTCAATCTGCCCCCTGTTGCTGTGCCCAGGCGATTTGAAGATGATCCGGCATTGGCGGCGCGAATCCTGCGCGCGAACTGGGCGCTCGGGGTCAAGCCATTGCCGAATGCTGTGCAACTCGTCGAGGCGCATGGTGTCCGTGTGTTCACACTCCCGCCGATCGCGGAGCAAGTCGACGCTTTTTCGTGTTGGCATGGGGACGTGCCATACATCTTCTTGTCACGACGTCGTTCGCCTGAGCGGATGCGGTTCGATGTAGCGCACGAACTCGGGCATTTGGTGATGCATCGCGCTAAGGATCGCGACGACACAGCGCAAGAGCGCGAAGCCGATCAGTTCGCCAGTGAGTTCCTGATGCCAAGAGAAGCTTTACCGGTCCAGGTGCGAAGAAACCCGACGACGTCTGAAGTCCTTGAAGCGCGCGCACGTTTGAAAGTATCGGCGATGGCGCTCGTTCGTGCATTGCACCACGCAAAGCGGATGAGCGACTGGCACTACCGCCAGATGTGCATCGACCTGTCCGGCCGCGGGTACCGGTCGGGAGAACCTGGCGGCATGCCCTCACACGAGATGTCGCGGGTCTTTCCGCAGGTACTCAAAGCCGTGGGCGCGAAGGAGATCGCGGAAGATCTCCTTGTTCCAGCCGAAGAAGTTAGAGCGCTCACGTTTGGGGTCGAGCTTCGGGTGACACGAGCAGAGCGAGGTTCGACAGTCGGCCGACCCGTTGACGGCGTGGCACGCCCGCTGAGGGTCGTGCGAGGTTAGCGAGAAGTTCGGTCAGGAACGGCGCCTCTATAACGACGATCCGTCTTGGCCCGCGACCACCTGGTAGAACCACTTCGCGATGTCTGACATGAGGTGCGCCCGGCCGGGGGTGTTGCTGAAGAAGTAGTCGCTCATCTTGGCGTGTGCGCCCTGGTTGTCGGCGACTGCGCCGGTGACGGCGAAGTCGAAGTCTGGCGACTCGGTGAACTGCTTGGCGCTGTTGACCTTGGCTTGCTGCACGAGTTCGTGATCGGCGAGGAGCGTGTGCAGCAGCGATTCGATGAACGAGGCTTTTTGCGTCTGAGTGAAGTCCTCGGAGCCGAATAGGTCGTTGAGGCGGTCGAGTACCTGTTGGAAGGCGACCATCGTCGGGTCTCGCTTTTCCCCGGACCCTGCCGCGGTCAGCCCCGACAAGCCGATTTTGGCACCGAGCCTGATGTCGGTCTTTCCTTGGTCGACCTGCTTGACCTGCTTGAGCGTGACATCAGAAAGATCGATGGGTGCGGTGTAGTTCTCGGGTTGGATGATTCGCTCGAGGTGGCGGAGGTAGATCTGCTTCTTCTCCAGGTCGGGGTCGCCGTAGTCGATGATCTGGGACATGAAGTCGTACAGGCGGACGAACGAGCCGACGTCGCGTCGGAACATGTCCAGCGCGGCGAGTTCAGCTTTGTCGCCCTCGCCTCCGTTGTGGATGAGGGCAGCTGAGTAGCGGTCGGCGAATCGTTTCTGTCCAGGGCCGACGGCGGCGGCGAGGGCGTTGTTGCCCTTGTTCTTTACGAACGCCTCGGTGCATTTGTCGACCTCGGTTGGGGTGTAGATCGCGGCGGTGTCGAGTTTGGCGGCCAGATCGTGCACCAGGTTGGGGTCTGTCTCGGTTTCGAGGAAGGCGTCGGTGAAGTACGGCTCGAACGCCTCACGGATCGCCGCTGGGTCGTTGACGAAGTCCACCACCTGAGTCATCGCCGCGGTCTTGGATGTACCTGACGGGGTGCGGTAGGTGCGGTTCAGTCGCGACAGTGTCTGCACAGCGGTCACGCCAGAGAGTTTGCGGTCGACATACATCGCACACAGGAGTGGTTGGTCGAAGCCGGTCTGGAACTTGTTGGCGACGATCATTACCTTGTACTGATCGCCGGTGAACGAGGTCCGCAGGTCTCGGACTCCCGGGTTCATCGTCGCCTCGGTGAAGTCCTCTGGTCCCGAGTCAGGGTCGTGGACAGCGCCGGAGAAGGCGACCAGTGTGTCGTAGCCGTAGCCCTTCTTTGCGATGTAGTCGTCGATCGCGAGCTTGTAGCGGACGGCCGCTTTGCGGGAGTCGGCGACCACCATCGCTTTCCCGTGCCCTTCCAGAAGGTTCGCGACGTTGGCGCGGAAGTGCTCGACGATGATCGCGGACTTCTGGGCGATGGTCTGCGGGTTGAGCTTGACCCACTTCATCACCGCCTTTGTCGCCTCGGCCTGGTCGACTTCTTCGTTCTCGGTGGCAGCGTTCTGGCCTATCTGGAACGCCAGCTTGAAGCTGTGATAGCCAGTCAAAACGTCGAGGATGTAGCCCTCCTCGATGGCCTGCTTCATGGTGTAGATGTGGAATGGCACCGGCGCGTCGTCCGGGGTTGGGCGGCGGCCGAACAACTCGAGCGTCTTGCCCTTCGGTGTCGCGGTGAACGCGAAGTAGGAGATGTTCGACGAGCTCGCCCGGTCGGTGGCCTCGGCGGCCAGGAGCGACTCGACGTCCACCTCGCCGCCGTCCTCGATATCTTCGATTTCCTCGGCGGTGAGTACGGCTTTGAGTTTGCCGGCGATCTGACCGGACTGCGACGAATGCGCTTCGTCGGCAATCACCGCAAAATTTTTGCCCTTGAGGCCCTTGTTTTCCCGGATCGCCTTCATCGCGAACGGAAATGTTTGGATGGTCACAACGATGATGAGCTTGCCGTCGGTGAGTGCTTTAGCGAGCAGGTCGGACTTTGACCCACCGGCTTTCGCGGCCTCGTCTCGATCGATAGCGACCACGATGCCCTGATCGTTGTCGTGCTGGTCAAAGCGAGTAGTTGCGTCCACGCGTTCAGGTCGAACGCCAATGCCACGATCGCGGTCCAGATCTGGTTTTGGGCGAATGTGTGCAGCGGCAGGTTCGTCAGTCCGCAGTCTTTGCTTTGCCGGATCCGGTCCTCGCACCGTGCGCGACGGCGATGTCGTAGTTCCAGGTCAGCCAACTGCCCGAGCGTGGTGTTGGTCGCGAACGCGGTCAGTCGCCACCCGTTCTGGTCGGTGATCCGCAGTTGCGCACCAGGGTGAGGCTTCTCGCGGCGCACGATCACCCGCATCCCGGGCGGCCACGATGTCAGGTCGATGACGCCGGTCAGTTCCGCGACGTCAGCGCCGGGCCGCCGGTCGCGGTCGCTGTTGTAGGCCGGGGTCCATGCCTGTGTCGGGAGGCGGTCGGTGATCGCACCGAGTCGGGTGTCCAGGCCGAACCCGACGGAGTAGGAGACTCGCTGTGTGTGTAGGTAGTTGAGGAACTCGTGCGTGGCGCCCGCTGAGTCGGTGCGGATCAAGATCTTCCGGCCGGGTCGGGCAGCAAGGTTGGGGATCTGTGCGAACGCAGCGCGGGTGGCGGTGATGTGATCGGCGGCGGTGTTCGACCCGGCGTTGCCTGGTCGCAGCACGATCGTCCCGGCTTCACCGGTGCCGCCGGGGCCGTGGTCGATGAACGCGGTCATCGGATGGAATCCGTAGCCGCCCTTATAGTTTCCCGCTGCTGATTGTTTGTCGGAGTGAGCGGTGACCAGGGTCGCGTCGAGATCGATGACCAGCGGCTTCCTCGCCGAGATGTCATGGTTCGGAGATGCAGTGCCGGCTAGCGACCACACCCGTGCCCGGGTCGCGGCTCGAGCAGTTGCGATCGCCGACAGCGCCTGGACCGGCGACTGCGCGAGCGACGAGATCAGGCGGGACACCGTCGGATCGGAGGCGACGGTGTCCGAAGGAGTCGGGGTGATCACGCACGGTAGAGACGTCAGCGAGGCAGTCGCCGCCGGCGACCAACGATACGGCGAGATCGGCGACGATCTTGCCCGGATCATGCGTCGCGAACGGCTTGCGCCACGGCGCGAGCGCGGTCGACAACGCTGTTGCCAGGCCGCTGACCTCGACAGTTCTGGTCAACAGGATGGTTCCGGCGTGAGACACGAGGTTCTCTCCGTCGCCGGTGGCCTGGATCTGCGGGTAGAACACGGTAGAGTTGCTCACCAGAAGGGTGCTCCTTCATTCTGACGTAATCGGACTGTCGCAAGAACGATTATCGCAGGTGAGAGCACCTTTCTTCATACTTCAGGCCCGGCGCGTCAAACTCACCGATGAAAGGCCGAGGTTAGGTCCGGTGGTCCGTAACGCGGCGGCGTTTCCGCGTGCCGCAGCGGTCGCGACGTCGACCCACCTGACGGGGTCGAGGGGTGGGAGGGTGTCGCGGTCGCTGATGACGCTGTATATCACTGCGATCTCGAAGACTGTCATGGGTTTGTATCCACGCAAGATTCGGGTGAGGCGGTCAGGAGTCATGTGAACCTGCCGGGCGAATTCTTGCTGGGGGATGCGCTGCAGTGTCAGGTATTGCCGCGTCGCCACTGCAATTCGGTGTTGCGTCACTGCCCCGATCAACGCGATGTCCTCGGGGCCTCCAGCGTCGCCGGAGAGTGCGAACTGTGCCGGCTCAAGGTCGCCGAATTGGGCAGGCTGCACGCATAGGCAACGGGGCACGACCATCTTGCGACGTGCTGTTTTGTCAACCATACGTCGAATCCTCACACACTGTGTGTCAAGAGACTAACTTTCTCCACACACGAGTTTCTGGCCCCACGGCAAGTTATCTATTTGCTACACGAGTGATTTCGGGCGAATGCGCGAGAGTTGACGAAGAAACACGCGCCATTGGTCGTGGACGGGCTCGCCTCAAATGGGGTCCGGACATGGCGACGGCCCCCGCCTTGCCGGGCGGAGGGCCGCCAAAGATCGGTCCCAGCCACAAACTGGGGCCACCAACACACGCCATCGCTATTTCCAAGGTTCAGGAGTGCTGTTTTGATCGTAGGACTGCAACGCTCGTGTGCGCAATCGTGCGCCCCCCGACCTGTATGGCCTGTCGCTAGTGCGCGGCAACTAGGGCGCAGAAGCGTCTTCTCCGCGGCTGTGGCCGCGACCTGGTCGATACTGTGGCCAGAGGGGGGAGTCGAGCCCCACTTCGAGTTTGGCCAGGGTGCTCGCATCGCAGAATCGGCGGCCTGCGAGGACGCGGCTGATTGTGGCGTGATTGACGCCAACGCGCGCCGCCAGTGCCCGCAGTCCGAGGTCCCGGATTGTGAGGGCGTGACGGAGATTCCGGGCAAGCATCTGGGCGACGCGCACCTGCTCAGGTGCATCCTCGCGGAGAGTGGCGGTAGGCCATTCTCCGTCGGAGATGTATTCGATTGGGGCGCGTGGTGTGTGTGTGGATACCACCACGCTAGGTTACCTCTCCGGGTGAAGGATGCGTGGTCCGCAGTGCAGCGGGCTAGTGCATTTGTCGGACGCACGGCGCATAGTGGTGCGTATGAGCACCAATCGAGGGTGTGGTGGCTGTGACCGCCGCACAGCTGTATCTGCCGCTGCGGTGGTCGATCATGGCGGATGACGGGGTCGCAACGTTTGTCGATGCGGTCATCGACTCGTGGTTGCAGGCTGAGCGTGGTGGACTCCTGTCTGCGCAGACGGTAACGAAGTTCACTTCTGTGGCATCACGGTTCGTCATGTTCACTGAGGCCCTCGACATTGCAGCCATCCAGGATGTCGACGTCGACGTGTGCCGGCGTTTATCCACGCTCACGGAAAGGGGCGAGCAGGAGAGCGAACGCGACCGGCGCTGGCTACGATGCACAATCGGCGCGCTGTCATTCGGGCGCTGTATGCGACGGCGCGGAGTCTCGGCATCGGTTGCTCCGATCCGACTGCTGACATCGCGCTTCCCGATCGCAACCGGCACGGTTTCGGTCGTCCGCTCACTGAAGAAGAGGCTGATCAAGTCCGCTTTTTCGCTGACCGGGGGTCTGGCACACGGCATTTCGTGACCCCTGCGCTCTTGCTCGCCGGGGCCCGGACAGCTGAGGTCGGCTGGGTTACCGTCGCCGATATCGATCTCGACGCCGGGTCGGCCTATGTTCACGGGTCTGTGAAGTACGCGAACCGTACCGTCACCCTCCGCCGGCAAGATCTCCCGTGGTTCCGCGCCCGGGTCGCGCATCTGAATGGCCACGACGCAGCTCTACTATGCGGCCCAATCGGCGGGACTGCCGCGAACCGGCAGTCGACTATTGGTATGACGGTGGGCGCGGTCCTCACAACTGCCGGGTTGGCCAACGATCCTGCCGTCACCCCGACCTCGCTGACAGCGTTTGCGGGACATTATGCGTTCGAGCGCACTGGCCAGATAGAGGCTGCGGCACGGGTGACCGGATGCCGCTCTCTGGACGCTGCAGCTACGCTCGTTAACCACCGATGGCAAGACGGCACGAATGGCTAGGCGGCCCTCTTCTATCCCGGCGCTCGCCCCCGCACGGTCCGAGCGCGGTACGCCGTTGGAGATTGATTTCGTCCATGCAATCGCCAACGATCCGGCCGTCTATGCACTCGCACCTCTGATTCCGGGCAAGAGCCCTGACAGCCCCGGGCCGCGCCGCCTGTACGACGATTTGCTGTTCGTCCTCTATATAGCTGTTACGGGCGCGGTCGGGTCTCACCGCAAAGCCGCTCGCATCCTCGGCCATCCGACGCATTGGGAGATTATCCGGACAGCAGCGCACTCGCACGGCGTTGAACTGCCCGGGCGGCCGCCAAAGCGCGCCAACTGCGAGGACGCCAAGCGCCGCGTCCACGCGATTCAGGGTGACCGTGGACCTGACAGCGGGCTTACGGAAGAAGTCCGCGTACGCGCGGTAATCGAATGGCAGAAGTCCGCCCGCGAACAAGGCGCACTCGCACCTGGCCGCCGCTCGAACACAGACCCTCTCCAGGGAAACACCGTGTACGGAGACGGCAAAGTTATCTCCAGCATGTTTGGCGCGAAAGCCCGCGAGAATCGTCGCGTCGCCGGGCAGCGAGTCGACGGCATGAAACACGTCCAAGGTGGTGACGACGGCACCCCGACGCACGGATTAAAGTTCATGCTCCTGGGAGTACGGCCCAACAATGCCATCAACTCACGACTGATCCTAGACATCCGGTACGTACCCACAACCGGTTACGGCGGCGAAGCGGGGATCGGCGTCAATGCGCTCCTCGACCTTGCTGCCGCCGAGCCCGGCGCGAACACCGTCTGCTACGACGGTGCATTACGCGGTACACACCTGCAGCAACTCGCCAACGCTGGCTACCTAGTGCTCTCACCGGTGCACAGCACGACTGCCAAACCAACTCCGCTAGAGAATGTCATCACCTGCATGTGTGGGCGGCCGCACCCGTTGTTCACCGTCGACGGCTACGCCGCTGAGCAGGAACTCGACGACAACGGCACATTCACCTACGCCCGCTGCCACGTCATCAAACTGTCAGCAATCAAGCGCAGCAACGGAACTCACGATTGGTATCAAGACGTCGAACTGTCTTGCGGACACCAGCACCGCATCCGCGTCAACAAGCCGACAGTCGACCAGCAGCCGTTTCGCATAGAACGCCTACGCCAGGCAGCCAAAGACGAGACCGACGACGCGCTCTACAACCGCATCTACGGACGCCGCGAAGACTCCGAGTCGACGAACAACATCATCGAACGCACTATGCATGGTGGCCGGGCCACCAGCCCCACTGCCGTCGGCCAATTCCTAGTGATGCTCGGCCACGCCCTGGCTCGCAATGCCTACACCCGCATGCTCTGGCAACGAGAGCACGCTACAGCCGACCCGCCAACCGCAGCGTAGGCGAACTACCACCCAATACGGAGGCAATACCCAGCCGACCGCCGACACCGCTTACCTTCGCGGCCCACGGGACGCGAGGCAATAATGCCTGTCCCGTGCACCTACCGTAGACTTCACTCGTCGGCGACCTGATCCCCAACTAGGGCGCTGACGCGACTGGCCAGGCTGGTGATCGCTATCTTCCGCCACAACTTCCGCCAGTCCCCGCTCTCGTAGCTCAGGGGATAGAGCACCGCTCTCCTAAAGCGGGTGTCGCAGGTTCGAATCCTGCCGGGAGCACCACACCGTCTCACCACTCCGCAGATTCCAGTCCGCCGCGGCCGCCGACTACCGTGGACGCCATGACTGCACAGACCTCGGGCCCGCTCACCGTCCTCGTGACCGGCGCAAGTAGTGGAATCGGCGCGGACGTCGCACGCCAGATGGTTGCTGCGGGCCACCGCGTGTACGGCACCAGCCGGAATCCGGCCACCGTGAAGAACCCGATCGACGGTGTGACGTACGTGCGCCTGGACAATGCCGACTACGACTCGGCCGCGGCATGTGTCGCCGAGGTCGGCGACGTCGACATCCTCATCAACAACGCGGGCGAGAGCGCCGCGGGAGCATTCGAGGACACCCCGATGGACGCCGTCGAGCACCTGTTCGCGGTGAACGTCTTCGGCCCCGTAGCCCTGACGAAGGCCGTCCTCCCTGGAATGCGCGAACGCGGTACCGGCACCATCGTCATGGTCGGATCGATGCTCGCGAGCTTCCCCGTCGCCTTCCGCACCAATTACGCCGCGACTAAGGCCGCGCTCAAGGGGTACGCGATGGCGCTGCGCCGGGAGGTTGCGCCCTACGGCGTCCGCGTCGTGACGGTCGAGCCAGGCACCATCGCCACCGGAATCGGCGACCGCCGGACCATCCATATCGGCGACGACTCCCCGTATCGCGCCGAGTACGAGACCGTCGCCGCCGCGACGCGGGACAACGAGGCCAAAGGCATCTCCGGTGGCGCGATGGCCAAGACCGTTGTCCAAGCTGCCCTCGCCCAGAATCCGAAGCCGTTCTACGCCAAGGGGAATCGCGCACCGGTCGTCTTCGCGTTACGGCGTCTGGCACCGCGCCAGTTGGTCCTCGATCTGACCGCGCGCATCCACGGACTCGCGAAGATCCGACCGTGAGCGACGTCGTCCTCCGCGTGATCGGGATCGGTCCGGGAGGCCCCCGCCAGATCACCCTCGAAGCCGTCGACGCGATCGCTGCGACCGACGTGTTCCTGCTCCTCGACAAAGGGGAGCGGACCGCCGAACTGACCGGCGTACGGCAGCAGATGCTCGATGCGCACGCCCGAGAAGGCCACACCGTCGTCTCGGTGCCCGACCCGCCGCGCGACCGGAACCCCGCCGACTACGAGGCCGAAGTACGACGCTGGCACGCTGCCCGCGTCGACGTCATCGAGGCGGCGCTCACCGAACATCTCCCGGATGGCGGGTCCGCGGCGATCCTCGTCTGGGGCGACCCCGCACTCTACGACTCGACCCTGCGCATCACCGACGCCCTCGCACGACGACGCGACCTGACCGTCGAGGTCGTCCCCGGCGTGACCAGTGCGTCGGCGCTGACCGCCGCGCACGGGATCGTCGCCCACGCCGTCGGCGAACCGATCTTCACCACCACCGGCCGACGACTCGCCGCGACACCCGCTGGAGCGGACCTCAACCAGATCGTCATGCTCGACTCGGCGCTCGCCTTCCGGGAGACGGCCGACCCCGACGACATCGTCTACTGGGGTGCGTACCTCGGCACCGAGCACCAGGTCACCGTCAGCGGCCGCGTCGGTGACGTCACCGACGAGATCGTCGCCAAACGCGCCGAAGCCCGAGAGCGGCTCGGCTGGATCATGGACATCTACCTGTTGCGTAGGGGGTAGGGGCCTCGCCCCCCTTCCGTTGGTCGAGCGGAGTCGAGGCCTTTTCCGTTGGTCGAGCGGAGTCGAGACCCTTTCCGTTGGTCGAGCGGAGTCGAGGCCCTCCCCGCTGGTCGAGCGGAGGCGAGGCCCTTTCCGTTGGTCGAGCGGAGTCGAGACCCTTTCCGCTGGTCGAGCGGAGTCGAGACCACTCACCACGGACTGGCCAGCGCGTCGAGGATCTCGTCGGCGATCTCGCTGCGGCAGATGACGAAGTCGGGCATGTACGGCTGCGGGTTGTTGTAGACGATGTCGCGGCCGTCGATCCGACTGCAGTGCAGGCCTGCGGCGAGAGCGACCCCGACCGGCGCGCAGTTGTCCCACTCGTATTGGCCGCCCGAATGCACGTATGCATCGGCGTCGCCGCGGACGACGGACATCGCCTTCGCGCCCGCTGACCCGATCCGCACCGCGCTCAGGTTCAGCCGGTCGGCGACGGCGGCCGAATGATACGAGTGCCCGTACCGCGACACCGCGAGACGGTGCGTGAGCGGGCCGGTGACCTCGGCGACCGTGTCGCTGCGAAACACCTCGCCCTGCGCGGGCAGCGACACCGCGGACGCCTCCGGAACGCCGTCGATCGTGAGTGCGACGTGCACCGCCCAATTGTCGGTGCCCATCGAGTACTCGCTCGTGCCGTCCAACGGGTCGATGATCCAGACTCGGCTCGCCCTCGCACGGTCGCCGACGTCTTCGGCCTCCTCCGACAACACCGCGTCCTGCGGTCGGTGCACGCGCAGCACGGTCGCGATCCACGCCTGCGCCAACATGTCGCCTGCGTCGCCGACGAGGCGGCCGTCGAGCAGGTCGCCGTGGCGGATTCCGTTCAAGATCTCGCCCGCACCCTCGGCGATGTGAGCGGCGAGGTCGGCGTCGGATAGGCGGGCGGGCACCCATACAGCCAATCACATCGGGTGGCAGACATGCCGCCGACGGCAGTACACACTGGAGGTATGCCGGAACTTCCCGAGGTCTCCGCGATCGCCGCTTACCTGGACTCGCGGATGGCGGGCCTGCCGATCCGCCGCGTCGACATCGCGTCGCTGTCGGTCCTCAAGACCGCCGATCCGCCGTACACGGCGCTGCCCGGACAGACGGTGAGCGCCGTCGACCGCATCGGCAAATACTTGGTGATCCGCACGGTTCCCGGTCCGGACACCGGCGACGACCCCGAGATCGACCTGGTGGTCCACCTCTCGCGCGCAGGCTGGGTCCGGTGGAGCGACGCGCTGTCGCAGACTCCGCCCCGCCCCGGTGGCAAGAGTCCGATCGCGGTGCGTGTGCACTGCGGGCTGCCCGGCGAAGGCTTCGACGTCACCGAGGCAGGCACCCAGAAACGTCTCGCCGCGTGGATCGTCCGGGACACGTCCGACGTCGAACGCATCGCGACCCTCGGCCCCGACGTGCTGGCCGTCAGCCGAGACGAGTTCGCGGCGATCCTGCGCGGGACGACGTCTCGGCTCAAGACCGTTCTCACGGACCAACGCACGATCAGCGGCGTGGGCAACGCGTACTCCGACGAGATCCTGCACACCGCGCGACTGTCACCGTTCGCGTCCGCGAAGACGCTTGACGACGACCAGATCGACACCCTGTACGAGACGGTGCGGACCGTCCTCGCCGACGCTACCCAACGCCTCGAGACGCGCGAGGTGGCGAAGATGAAGTCCGAGAAGCGAACCGGGCTGCGTGTCCACGCCCGCACCGGGCTGCCGTGTCCGGTGTGCGGTGACACGGTGCGCGAAGTGTCGTACGCCGATCGGTCGTTCCAATACTGTCCGACCTGTCAGACCGGCGGAAAGGTCCTCGCCGACCGCCGCATGTCCCGGCTGTTGAAGTAGGGGGTCTCGACCGGCGGGGCCTCGACTCCGCTCGACCAGCGACGGGGGTCTCGACCAGCGACGGGGGTCTCGGCCAGCGATGGGGGTCTCGACTCCGCTCGACCGGCGGGGGCGGGGCTAGCGCACCTTGGTGCGGATCAACGCGACGTTGTAGTCGTCCCAGCGCGAGGCGTTGAAGTACAGCTCGGGGCCGGTGCCGCGGAGGGCGGGCGACGACGGAAGCATCATCGGTGCGTACAACTCGAGGCTCGCCGGAGCGATCCGACGACCTGGGCTCCACGGGCCCTGCGGGTGGTTCGCGGTGCGCATGCGGACACCGTTCGGGCTGTCGAGCATGACGTACTTGTTCAAGTACGGGCTCCACATGACCGAGAGCTCGGTGACCGGGCCGCGAACGATCGCGGCGGGCCGAGCCGCGCCGCCTGCCCAACGGGAGCCGGTCCAGTACTGGTACTTGCCCGGATCGAGGATGTCGGCGGGACGGAAGCGGGCGATGTGTGCGGCGCCGAACCGACCGTTCGGGGTGCCGTACTGGTAGACCCAGCCAGCGTCCGCGCCCGCCCCGTTGAGGTATGCGCTCTGCTGGAACAACGGATTCACATGGTTCACCGACGGCCACCCAGCGGGCAACGGGACGTCGAGCCCGACGTTCGCGCGGATGGTGCTCTGCGGCGTGTACCAGCTGCGTCCGTTGTTCGACGACACCGCCGTCGCCGAGTAGTTCGTGAACCAGCGGCTCGGCGGACCCCAGGCGCGGACCGACATGTAGTTGACGTACTGCTTGCCACCGATCGAGATGCCGGCCGTCGGGATCTTCGTCTTCTCGATGCCGCTGAAGCCGAAGGCGCCGAACATCGGACCGGCGTGCCCGCTGCGCTGCAGCGTCAGACCGTTCTCCAGATTCGAGTCGGTCGACCGCAGGAGAGTGTTGTTACGCCAACCGCGGTCCTGTCGCAGACAGTTGCCGAACGTGTCACCGAACGCCATCAGGGTCTGACCGCGACCGTTGTCCCAGGCGACGCCCACGTCCGTGCCGGAGATGCCGAACCGCGAGAACGTCTTGTTCTGGCTGCGAGGACCGGTCACCCAGGAGATGGCCTTGGTGCGACCGTTGTCGAAGTGCGGCAGCGGCTTCTGCGGCCCCTGTGCGGCGCCGCCGCGTGGGAAACCGAGCGAGCCGAAGTCGAACGGCAGGGGGATCCCCGTCCCGGAGTTGCTGCACGCGCCCGAGGCGTCCGCCGGGGGTGCCGCGACCCCGGCGGTGAGTGCGGCGGCGGCCATCGCGGCACTGATCGTGAGGGTCGTGAAGGCTCGAGTGAGTCGTCGCATCGCGTCGGGTCCTCTGACGGGGGATAGTTCGGTCTCAATCAGTTGTACAGGCGTATGTCATTCGAAAGAAGCGGTACCACCAATATCGCCGCATCACGATATGGCAACCGCCATCGGTATATTCGCTGCTATGACCCGCGACAATATCATCATCACCGGTGCCAGTTCGGGACTTGGAGAGGGGATGGCACGTGAGTTCGCCGCCCGGGGGCGCGGCCTCGGACTCGCGGCCCGACGCCTCGATCGGCTCGAGTCTCTCGCCGCCGAACTGACCCCGACCGCGCGCGCAGTGGCGCTCGCGCAGCTCGACGTGACCGACGCCGACGCCGTGCCCGCAGCGTTCGGGCAGCTGGCCGACGAGCTCGGCGGCGTCGACCGCGTCATCGTCAACGCGGGCCTCGGCAAAGGTGCTCCGATCGGGACCGGCAAGGCAGCCGCCAACATCGAGACCGTCCAGACCAACCTCGTCGGCGCCCTCACCCAGATCGAGGCCGCGCTCGAGATCTTCCGCGCCCAGAACAGCGGTCATCTCGTCCTCGTCAGCTCGATGAGCGCCGTCCGTGGGCTCCCCAAAGCACAGGCCGCCTACTCGGCGTCCAAGGCGGGGCTGGCCACCCTCGGTCAAGGTCTGCAGGCCGAACTGAAGGGGACCGGCATCGCCGTCACCGTGCTGCTGCCCGGCTACATCGAGACCGACATCAACCGCGGCGTGAAGACGTCGATGATGACCGATACCGCGACCGGTGTCGCCGCGATGGTGAAAGCCGTCGAGGCCGAACCCGCGCGGGCCGCCGTCCCCGGATGGCCGTGGACTCCGATCTCCTGGGCGCTGCGCTATCTCCCGGACGCGGTCAGCGCCCGCCTCGTCTGACCCCAATTGTCTGACCGCCGAACGGCACAGGCGGGCGTGACCACATAGGGTTGAGTCATGTTGGGCTCTCACACCGATGTCACCGGCGAATACGACATAACGACGACGGTGTCGTGGCATGCGCTCGCCGCCCACTACCCGCACGTGTACGCCCTTCACCTCCGCGAACTGTTCGCGATGGATCCCGAGCGCGGCTCGTCGCTCGTCGTCGACGCAGGCGATCTGCACATCGACTACTCCAAGCATCTCGTCACCGAAGAGACCCTCGAACTCCTGATGAGTCTGGCACGCGAAGCGGGCCTGGAGGAGCGACGCGACGCGATGTTCGCGGGCGAGCACGTCAACACCTCCGAGGACCGTGCCGCGCTGCACATCGCGCTGCGCCTGCCCCGGGACGCGAAACTGGTGGTCGACGGCCAGGACGTGGTGGCCGACGTGCACTCGGTGCTCGACGCGATGGGTGAGTTCTCCGACCGCGTGCGCAGCGGCGAGTGGGTCGGGCACACCGGCGCAGCGATCACCGACGTCGTCAACATCGGGATCGGCGGCAGCGACCTCGGTCCGGCGATGGCGTACGACGCGCTCCGCCACTACCGCCAGGACGGGCTGCGCTGCCATTTCGTCTCCAACATCGATCCGGTCGATGTCGTGTCCACCCTGGAGACCCTCGATCCGGCGACGACGCTCGTCGTCGTCGCGTCGAAGACCTTCACCACATTGGAGACCATCACGAACGCGGTCGCCGCGCGACGCTGGCTGCTCGCCGGGCTCGGGGTAGCCGACGACGACTCCGATGTCGTTGCCAAACATTTCGTCGCGGTCAGCACCAACGCCGACGAGGTTGCGAAGTTCGGCATCGACACCGCGAACATGTTCGGGTTCTGGGGGTGGGTCGGCGGCCGCTACTCCGTCGACTCGGCGATCGGGCTGAGCCTGATGATCGCCGTCGGACGGGAACGCTTCGCCGAGTTCCTCGCCGGCTTCCACACCGTCGACGAGCACTTCCGCACGCAGCCGCTGGAACGCAACGCCCCGGTCCTACTCGGCATGATCGGCCTCTGGTACTCCAACTTCTTCCAGGCGCAGTCGCAGGCGGTGCTCCCGTACGCGCAAGACCTCGACCGGTTCCCGGCGTATCTGCAGCAGTTGACGATGGAGTCGAACGGGAAGTCGGTGACGGCGGGCGGCCGCCCCGTCACCGCCACGACCGGCACCGTCTACTGGGGCGAACCCGGGACCAACGGGCAGCACGCCTTCTATCAGTTGCTGCACCAGGGAACGTGGCTGGTGCCTGCGGACTTCATCGGCTTCGCACGCCCCACCGATGACCTCGACGGGGCGTCCGGCGGCTCGATGCACGACATCCTGATGGCCAACTTCTTCGCTCAGACCGAGGTACTCGCGTTCGGGAAGACGGCAGACGACATCGCCGCCGAAGATGTTCCCGCCGACCGTATTCCGCACAAGGTAATGCCGGGCAACCGGCCGTCGACGAGCATCCTCGCGCCGCGTCTGACGCCGTCGGTCCTCGGCCAGCTCATCGCGCTCTACGAGCACGTCACGTTCGTGAAGGCCGTCGTCTGGGGCATCGACCCGTTCGACCAGTGGGGAGTGCAACTCGGCAAGGAACGCGCCAATGCGCTCGTCGGCGTGCTCACCGACAAGGTGGAGCCTGCGCCGTCGCACGACTCGTCGACCGAGGCGTTGGTCCGGTGGTATCGCTCGCAGCGGGGACGCTAGATCGGGCGACGCCGCAGCCCAAGTTCTCGTGCCGCAGGCGCGTATACCGCCTCGCACCATCAATGCGTCTTAGCAGCCTCAGCGCAGGCTGCTAAGACGCATTGATGGTGCTATCGCATAGATGAGTCTGCGACGAGGAAGTTGAGGCTGCGGTAGGGGAGCTACCGTCCCAGCGGTCCGCGGCCCAGCCGCAGCAGCAGCATCGCCAGCGTATGACCCTCCGAACCGAGGGCCGAGAAACGGTCAAGGACCTTCACCTCGCGACTGTGCACGAGGCGCGGGCCTCCGGTCGCCATCCGATACGCGCCGATCTTTTTCGAGACTGCGCTGCGCCGCTGGATCGCAGCGAGAATGACCGCGTCCATCCGGTCGATCTCCAGGCGCAGGGTGTCGATGTCGTCGGGGAGGTCGGCGACATCAGAGCTCAGGCCCTCGATCCCCGTGTCGGCGGGGGTCGATCCGCTGGGTCGCGTATCCGGGGTCTCCCGGTTCGCCGGGTCGGTTGGCTCAGTCACAACTAGTGATTTTGCCACGTCGCCGTGCCCGCATGTCGTGCGACCGGCGTGGGACTGTCGTCGGTGACGGCCGGGTGCGAGACAATGCGGGGATGCTGCAGGCCCGCAAGCTCGTTCCCATCGCCGTCGCGCTCCTCGTCGCGCAACTCGTCGTCCGAGCCTGGCTCGTCGCGCGCGGCGACTTCTATTGGGACGACCTCGTCCTCATCGCGCAGGCGTCCAGCGATCCGATCCTCAGTTGGAACTATCTCGGAACCAGCCACGACGGGCACCTGATGCCCGGCGCGTTCCTGGTGGCCGGGGTGTCGACGGTGATCGCGCCCGTCCAGTGGTGGCTGCCCGCGGCGACCCTCGTCGTCCTGCAGGCGATCGCGTCGCTCGCGGTGTGGCGGATGATTCGGATCATCGCTCCGCGTGCGGGCGTCGGCGCCCTCGCGGCGTTCGCCTTCTATCTGTTCGTCCCGATGACGATCAGCGCGTACGTGTGGTGGGCCGCCGGCCTCAACACGCTGCCGATGCAGGCGGCGCTCGCCTACATCGTCGGCACCGTCGTGCTGCTCGTGCGGGAGGACGTGTCGGGTGCGCGCCGCACTCGGCTCCTCGTGGGCGCGGTGATCGCGTTCGTGGTGGCTCTCGCGTTCTTCGAGAAGTCACTGCTGATCGTGCCCGTCGCGTTCGTCGCAGCGGTGTTGGCTGCGCGGCGTCCGACGAACAGATACGAGGAGGAGTCGGGTGCCGACTTCCGGAGTTCGCCACTGACGGTCGCGTTCACGCGGGCTCGCGGGCTGTGGGCGGTGCTCGGCGTCGTATTCGTCGCCTGGGCCGTCCTGTTCCTCGCGACGACGACGGCCACCACGGGCAGTCATTCGCTCTCGCAGGCCGCACACCTGGTGTGGCGCAGCGTGAACGACGCGATCGTCCCGTCGATGGTCGGCGGGCCGTGGCACTGGGAGCGGTGGGTGCCGTCGCCGCCGATGGGATTCGCTCCGGTGTGGATGATCGTGCTCGGCTGGGTGGTGATCGCGGTGCTCGTGGTCGCGACGGTCCGCGCGCGGCGCGGCGTCGTCGCGGTGTGGGTGTGCGCAGCGATCTATGCGGTCGCGGCGCAGATCCCCGTCATGTGGAACCGTTCGGGTGAGAACACCGCCCTCGAACTCGCGCAGACGATGCGCTACCTGCCCGACACGGCGCTCGTGCTGACGATCGCATTCGCCTTCATCGCTGCGGCGCCGGCGAGTACCGGAACCCACTCGGCGCCCGCCGAACCGGATCGTCGCCCGGCGATCGCAGTCGCGGTCGGCGCCGCGCTGCTGGTGATCTCGTCGATGATCGCGACAAGCGCCTACTCCACGACGTGGCGCGACGACCCGACGTCCGACTACCTGGCGAACGCACGGCAGTCGATGAAAGACAATGCGGGCCGCACCATGTTCGACCAAGCAGTCCCCTTGGAAGTGCTTCTCCCCGTGGCGTATCCGGACAACCAGATCAGCCGCATCTTCGGTCGGCTGCGCGATCGGCCCGAGTTCGGCTCCTACACTGACGACCTCGTCGTCCTCGACCCGAACGGCAAGGCGGCCCCCGGCAGCGTGACCCGGTCGAGGACCATCGAGCCGAGCGCGGGATCGTGCCGTCGACCCGCCATCGACGGGCCGGTGCGGGTGCCGCTCGATGGCCCGCTCATCGACGTCCAGTGGACGCTGCAGATCAGTTACTGCGCCGACCGCGACGGCGAGGTCGAACTGCGGCTCGACGGCGGCGAGGCGTTGCGGGTCCCTGTCCAGTCGGGACTGCACATCGTCTACGTGCAACTGAACGGGCAGGGCGACGCCGTCCAGGTTCGCCCCGTCACCCCTGGACTTCGGCTACACACCGGCGAAGGTCGGGTAGGCGTCCCGGTCATGGCTGGGCTGGCCCCGTGACGACGGTCATGTCGGACCCCGCGGGTAGCCTGACTAGGCGATGAACTCCACGAATACTCCTGCCCTCGCCAGCACCGACACTGACCTCACCGACCGTGGTCGGGAGTTGCTCGACGGGCTCAACCCGCAGCAGCGGGCAGCCGTCGTTCACCTCGGTGTGCCGCTGCTGATCGTCGCGGGCGCAGGGTCCGGGAAGACCGCGGTGCTGACCCGCCGCATCGCCTTCCTGCTCGCCGAGCGAGATGTGACGCCGGGCCAGATCCTGGCGATCACGTTCACCAACAAGGCCGCTGCCGAGATGCGCGAACGCGTCATCGACCTCGTCGGACCGCGCGCCGCGTACATGTGGGTGTCGACGTTCCACTCGACGTGCGTGCGGATCCTGCGCGCGCAGTCGGCGCTGCTCGGAAACCGGAACTCGAACTTCTCGATCTACGACGCGGACGACTCCCGCCGACTGCTCGGGATGGTGGTTCGCGACCTCGGACTCGATCCGAAGAAGTTCAGTCCGCGTGGCGTCGGCACCGTGATCTCGAACTACAAGAACGAGCTCGTGGAGCCGGACGAGGCGGCCGCCAAGGTCGCCGACGCCGAGCAGCCCGATCCGGCGGCGCAGACGATCACCGAGATCTACGCCGAGTACCAGCGTCGTCTCGCCGCGGCCAACGCATTCGACTTCGACGACCTGATCGGTGAGACGGTGTCGCTGTTGCAACGGCACCCCGATATCGCCGAATACTATCGGCGGCGCTTTCGCCACGTGCTCGTCGACGAGTACCAGGACACCAACCACGCCCAGTACATGTTTGTGCGCGAGCTGGTGGGTTACGAGACCAGCGAGGCGGGCGTCGAGCCGTCCGGGCTATGCGTCGTCGGTGACGCCGACCAGTCGATCTACGCATTCCGCGGTGCGACGATCCGCAACATCGAAGAGTTCGAGCGCGACTACCCGAACGCCGAGACCATCCTGCTCGAACAGAACTACCGGTCGACGCAGACCATTCTGTCGGCGGCGAACTCCGTCATCTCCCGCAATACCGGGCGACGCGAGAAGCGGCTGTGGACCGACACCGGCGACGGCGACCTCATCACCGGATACGTCGCCGACTCCGACCGCGACGAGGCGGCGTTCATCGCCAAGGAGATCGAGCGGCTCGTCGACTATTCGATCGGCGGCTCGGCAAGCCACACCTACTCCGACATCGCAGTGTTCTATCGGACCAACACCGGCTCCCGTGCGTTAGAAGAGGTCTTCGTCCGGCACGGGATGCCGTACAAGGTGGTGGGCGGCACCAAGTTCTATGAGCGTAAAGAGGTCCGCGACATCGTCGCCTACCTGCGCGTCGTCTCCAACCCCGACGACCAGGTGAGCCTGCGCCGCATCCTCAACACCCCGCGACGCGGCATCGGCGACCGAGCCGAAGCCTGCGTCGCCGTCCACGCCGAGAATCTCGGAGTCAGCTTCTACCAAGGGCTCCTCGATGCCACCGAGAACCGCGTCGCGCTGCTGAACACGCGAGCCGTCAAGCAGATCACCGGGTTCGTCGAGCTCATCGAAGGACTCCGCACCGACTTCCTGATGTCGTTCGGGGCGGTCGGCGGGGCGGCCGACGAGGCCGTCGCCGACGCGACGACCGAGGGCGCGGACATCGGCGACCTCGTGGACGCGATCGTCGACCGCTCCGGATACCGCGATGAACTCGAATCGTCCAACGACCCGCAGGACGGCGCTCGCCTGGACAACATCAACGAGCTCGTCGCCGTGGCCCGCGACTTCAGTGTCGAGGCCGCTCAACGCACCGAGGACGACGCCGATCCGGATCTCGAGGCTCCCGCGCCCGCAGAGGAAGGGGAGCCCGAGCCGGGGTCGCTGGCCGCCTTCCTGGAGAAGGTCTCGCTCGTCGCCGACGCCGACCAGGTTCCCGACGAAGGCGACGGCGTCGTCACGATGATGACGCTGCACACCGCGAAGGGCCTCGAGTTCCCCGTCGTGTTCGTCACCGGGTGGGAGGACGGGCACTTCCCGCACATGCGCGCGCTCGGCGATCCGAACGAACTCAGTGAGGAGCGACGCCTGGCCTACGTCGGCCTCACCCGCGCCCGGCAGCGCCTGTACCTGACGCGCGCGATGTCGCGCGCGTCGTGGGGGCAACCGGTGTCTAATCCGGAATCGCGCTTCCTGCAGGAGATTCCGCAGCACCTCATCGACTGGCGGCGCACCGAGCCGCGTCGTGCGCCGCGGGAGTCACGAGGCGGTGCGTTCGGGTACTCGAGCTCTGGTTCATCGTTCGGGGGCTCATCGTTCGGGGGATCGTCGTTCGGCGACTCCGGTCGCGCCCGCCCGCGAAACACCGCCGTTCACTACGACATCGGCGACCGCATGAATCACCCCAAGTTCGGGATGGGCAAGGCCGTGGCGAAAGAGGGCACCGGCATCACCGAGCGCATCACCTTCGATTTCGGCGGCAGCGTCGGACGCGTCACCCTGATGACCGCAGGCGGTCTGCCGGGCGAGAAGTTATAGTCGTTCGAACCGCCGGGCGAGACCTCGGCGCGTGGAAACTGGAGTCAGCCGTGAAGGGCTGAGAGGTGAACGCCCTTCGAGGCGAGCCAGACAGCGGGGTCGATCTTCAGCTTCCCGTTCTTCCAAACCTCGAAGTGGCAGTGCGGGCCGGTGGAGAACCCTTCGCTGCCGACGAGGGCGATGATGTCGCCCGCGGTGACTTTGTCACCCTTCTGGACCTGCACGCCCGACGACGACATGTGGCCGTACATCGTGATAGTGCCGTCGGGAGCCTTGACCTGCACCCAGTTGCCGTAACCGGAAGCCGGCCCGGCTTCGACGACGACGCCGTCGGTCGCGGCGTGGATCGGGGTGCCCAGCGGAGCGGCCAGGTCGATACCGCCGTGGAACGCGCCCCAGCGAGGAGCGAACGCGGAGGTCAAGTCGTAGACGCCCATCGGGATCGGGCTCGTCACCTCGGGCTTGAGCTTCGCCTCGCGGGCCGCGGCCTTTGCCTTGGCGATCTTGGTGCCCTGCGGGAGTTGGTCGTCGAAAACGCTCATGTCCGACTCGGAGGCCGATGCTGCCACGCCCGGACCGAGGTCTTCGCCGGTGCCGGACGCAGCGAGCGCGACATCAGACGCGGCCTGCGGCTCGGGGGCCGGTTCTTGAATGGGAGTCGCCTGGTCGACGCTCGGACCGACGAGGGCGAAAGCGCCTGCACCTGCAGCCATCGCGACGAGCGCGGTACGCGCCTTCAGTGCGGACGACGGGGCAGGTAGACGGTGTCGGCCAGTGGACGCGGTTCGTGGCGGATCGGAGGGAGCAATGGCCCCCTGTGTCGCAGGGACGTCGTCGGCAGACACCGGGATCTCGGCCGTCGAGACAGCGGGGTCCAGCGGATCGGAACCGAGGCCGATGCGGAGACTGCGAGAGGGAAGCGGGATGTCGCGGGTGGCGGGCTGATCGACCGGTGGAGGAGTGAGGGTCTCCGAGCGCATCGCGCTACCTACTGCCACCGTCTGCTCACCTCAAATCGCACTTGGTCCTGTGACCATCCCGTTACCAACCCAGTTGACGGTAACCAAGAGTCCGTCTTAAGTCCACCTTGCGCGACAACTGAGTGAGATGGGGCACAAGGTCGGCACCAAGTGTGAGGCGGCGCGAGCAACAGGATTACAGTCCGTTATGGTCCGCGTTACACCGAAGCGGACGAAACTTACTTCAGATGGTGAGCTGAATGGATCTCTTCGAATACCAGGCGAAGGAACTGTTCGCCAAGCATGGGGTACCCACCACACCGGGTCGGGTGACCGATACTGCTGCTGATGCACGAGCTATCGCCGAGGAAATCGGCAAGCCCGTCATGATCAAGGCACAGGTCAAGGTCGGCGGACGCGGCAAGGCGGGCGGCGTCAAGTACGCCGCAACCCCCGATGACGCACAGACACACGCCGAAAACATCCTCGGGCTCGATATCAAGGGCCATGTCGTCAAGCGACTTCTCGTTGCAGAGGCCAGCGACATCGCCGAGGAGTACTACATCTCGTTCCTGCTCGATCGGTCCAACCGCACCTACCTGGCCATGTGCTCGGTGGAAGGCGGTATGGAGATCGAAGAGGTCGCTGCGACCAAGCCCGACCGGCTGGCCCGCATCGCAGTGGACGCCGTCAAGGGCGTCGACGTCGCGTTCGCGCGTGAGATCGCCGAGGCCGGGCACCTGCCCGCCGAGGTTCTCGACGCCGCCGCCGTGACCATCCAGAAGCTGTGGGAGGTCTTCATCAACGAAGACGCCAGCCTCGTGGAGGTCAACCCGCTGGTCCGCACCCCGAACGACGAGATCCTCGCCCTCGACGGCAAGGTCACGCTCGACGAGAACGCAGACTTCCGCCAGCCCGGCCATGCGGAGTTCGCCGACAAGGACGCGACCGACCCCCTTGAGCTCAAGGCCAAGGAGAACGACCTCAACTACGTCAAGCTCGACGGACAGGTCGGAATCATCGGCAACGGTGCCGGTCTGGTCATGTCGACCCTGGACGTCGTCGCATACGCAGGCGAGAACCACGGCGGCGTCAAGCCCGCCAACTTCCTGGACATCGGCGGCGGCGCTTCGGCCGACGTCATGGCTGCCGGCCTCGACGTCATCCTCGGTGACGAGCAGGTCAAGAGCGTCTTCGTGAACGTCTTCGGCGGCATCACCGCGTGCGACGCGGTCGCCAACGGCATC
>NZ_JBQEDL010000026.1:35511-58864 GCF_052106715.1 Gordonia sp. (in: high G+C Gram-positive bacteria) | reverse complement strand
CCGAGAGCAGGGTCGGCATCGACATCCAGGATCGGACGATTCCGCCGGTGCTCAACGTGCCGGTCCAACCGAATCCGAGTCCCGTGCCGTAACAGATGGCGATGATCACGCCGACCGTGATCGACAGTAGCAACGACGCCGACTTGATCAGCGCCGCGATCGAGGTCTTCGAGCGCGTCCACCACTGCGAGGCAGGCGCGTTCCGGAGCGGCGGGAGCGTCGCGCCCCAACGTCGCGCCAGCGCGATTCCGATGAAGCCGAGTGCGAGCATCGAGGAGACCTTCACCATCGCCGATGCCGCGATCACCGCGACGCCTGCGGCGAGTATCCAGCCCGTCCGGGATGGTAGCGGCCGGTCGGTTCGCCGTAGCGGGTCCGCGTTGTCGATGGCGCGGAAACACCATTCCATGCCGACGAGCATCATGCCGAGCATCAACGCCTCGTTGTGGATGCCGCCGATCAGATGAAGGATGAGCAGCGGATTGAGTGCACCGAGCCAGAGAGCGGTCACGCTCGATACTCCGCAGCGTCGTGCCAACCGGGGAAGGGACCACACGACCATCGCGACGCCCAACAGTGCGACGACGCGATGCAACAAGACGGCGACCGTGATGTTCTCGCCGGTGATGGCGGTGATGTGCTCGCCGATCCACAGAAACAGGGGACCATACGGCGCAGGCGTGTCCTTCCAGAGGTTCGGCACCGACAGCGTGAGCACGTGGTCCACACCGAGGCCGCGCATCGGACTGTAGGTATACGGATCCATGCCGCGATACGCGATGGCGCTCTGCGCGAGGTAGGAGTAGACGTCCTTGCTGAGCAGCGGAGGGGCCAGCGCCAGGGGAGCGGTCCACATGACGAGCGTCTGATAGGTCTCGCTTCGCGACATGCGGCGGGCGGGACTGCGATGCTCGGCGACCTCTACGGAGAACCGTCCGACGGTGAACCGGGCCAGGAGCAGCCAGGCGAGCACCAGCATCATCATGCCGCCGATCGACACTGTCAGCGCCGTCGAGTACATGCGTGAGGGCAAGGACAAGATGCGTGTGCCGACGATCGGGTTCTGCAGGACCGGGAGCATCCCGGTTCCGAGAGAGCCGATCAGAATGAGGACCGTTCCGGTGGTGCCGAACAGTTGGATACGCCGCAGACGCGACTTCTCAAGCGGGTTGAGCGGACCGACTTCGGTCTCGTCGGTGTGCATCCGAGCGAGTCGAGTGCCGTAGTCGCCGGTAGCGTCGGGGTCGCGGACGACGGTCGGGCGGGCGACACCGAGATAGTCGAGGCCTCGGCGCAACAGCGGGAGTTCTGGCACACGAGCACTGTATCGGTTCACGTGCAGCATCCGGTCGCATGCGGTATCGGGGCCAGACGGCGTTCCGGGGGCTCGAGCGATTAGGTCACCCTTGCTGGATCGTGGGAATCAATTACGTCACACTTGTGTTGTGAAAAGCATGACCGATTCGAAGCGACTGCTGTGGCAACAGCATGCCGACGGTTCTGGCGCCGATGGCCAGACCCGCGAGGCCGTCGTGTCGTTGCTGGTCGACGAGGGGCCGATGACAGCGAGTGACATCGCTGACCGGCTCGGCATCAGCCCGGCGGGCGTCCGCCGTCACCTCGACAATCTCACCGACGGCGGCGACGTCGAACTCGCACCGGCTGGGTTCAACAAGGGCGGCCGCGGGCGCCCCGCCAAGTGGTTCCAGCTCAGCGCGACAGGTCGCGGAAAGTTGCGACACGCGTATGACGACCTCGCAGGCGCGGCGATTCGGACGCTTCGGGACGTCGCAGGTCAGGGCGCAGTCGAGAGGTTCGCCCGCGAACGTGTCGACGGACTCGTCTCGGAAGTGACTCCAGTCGCCGAGTCCGGATCCGTCATCGCGACCGTCGAACAGATCGCCACCGCGCTGACGGGGGCCGGTTATTCAGCCGACGTTCGCGAGGTCGGCGCAGGCGTCCAGATGTGTCAGCACCACTGCCCGGTGGCCCATGTGGCCGCCGAGTTCCCGGAACTGTGCGAGGCGGAGACGGCCGCGTTCACCGAGCTGCTCGGCACGCACGTGCAGCGGCTGGCGACGATCGCCAATGGCGACTGCGTGTGCAGCACCCACGTGCCGGTCCAGCAGCCGACGAGCCCCGCCGAACCCGAGCCGCCGCAACCCAGTCCGCGACAACCCAGTCCGCGACAACCCAGTCCGCCACAACACCCGAACGCTCTAGACCCGAAGGCGACGTCGCAGCCCGTCGTCGCCGACAACCCCGATGGAAAGGTCCCCCGATGACGGTCACCGATCCCGCCACCCCGCAGCTGTCCCAGGAAGAGACCATCGCTTCCTTCGACCGCTACGGATACGGCTGGTCCGACAACGACGACGCAGGCTCTGTTGCCAAGCGTGGTCTGTCCGAGGAAGTCGTCCGCGACATCTCGGATAAGAAGAGTGAGCCAGAGTGGATGCTCGAACAGCGACTCAAGGCGCTGCGCATCTTCGATCGTCAGCCGATGCCCAGCTGGGGCGGCGACCTGTCGGGCATCGACTTCGACAACATCAAGTACTTCGTGCGGTCCACGGAGAAGCAGGCCGAGTCGTGGGAGGACCTGCCCGAAGACATCAGGACCACCTACGACCGGCTCGGCATCCCCGAGGCCGAGAAGCAGCGTCTCGTCGCAGGCGTCGCAGCGCAGTACGAATCCGAGGTCGTCTACCACCAGATCCGTGAGGACCTGGAGGAGAAGGGTGTCATCTTCGTCGACACCGACACCGGTCTGCGCGAGCACGAGGACATCTTCCGCGAGTACTTCGGAAGTGTCATCCCCGCGGGCGACAACAAGTTCTCCGCGCTGAACACGTCGGTGTGGTCCGGCGGCTCGTTCATCTACGTCCCGCCCGGCGTCCACGTCGACATCCCGTTGCAGGCGTACTTCCGCATCAACACCGAGAACATGGGTCAGTTCGAGCGGACGTTGATCATCGTCGACGAGGATGCCTACGTGCACTACGTCGAGGGCTGCACCGCACCGATCTACAAGTCGGACTCGCTGCACTCGGCAGTCGTCGAGATCGTGGTCAAGAAGGGCGGCCGCTGCCGTTACACGACCATTCAGAACTGGTCGAACAACGTCTACAACCTGGTCACCAAGCGCGCTAAGGCCGAAGAGGGCGCGACCATGGAGTGGATCGACGGCAACATCGGTTCCAAGGTCACCATGAAGTACCCAGCGGTCTGGTTGACCGGCCCGCATGCGAAGGGTGAAGTGCTCTCGGTCGCGTTCGCGGGTGAGGGGCAGCACCAGGACACCGGTTCCAAGATGGTGCACCTCGCGCCGTACACGTCGAGCAACATCGTCTCCAAGTCGGTGGCTCGCGCGGGCGGGCGCTCGTCGTACCGAGGTCTGATCAAGGTGAACTCGGGCGCTCACGGCAGCCGGTCCACCGTGCAGTGCGACGCGCTGCTCGTCGACCAGATCAGCCGCAGCGACACGTACCCGTACGTCGACATCCGTGAGGACGACGTGACCATGGGTCACGAGGCGACGGTCTCGAAGGTCAGCGACGACCAGTTGTTCTACCTGATGAGCCGTGGCCTCAGCGAAGAAGAGGCGATGGCGATGGTGGTCCGCGGCTTCGTCGAGCCGATCGCGAAGGAACTCCCGATGGAGTACGCACTCGAACTCAACCGACTCATCGAACTGCAGATGGAAGGATCGGTCGGCTGACATGGCTGAACTCACCCCGACTGAATCCACCCCGACTGACTCCACCCGGGGCCGTGAGATCGTCGTCAATAAAGGCGAGATGTTCACCTCGTTCGACGTCGATGCGTTCGAGGTGCCGGGCAGTCGCGAGGAGGCGTGGCGGTTCACCCCGTTTCGTCGCCTCCGCGGCCTGCACGACGGCTCGGCTCCGGCCACCGCGACCGTCGACTACGTCCTCGACAGTGTCGCCGCGGGAGTGACGTCCGAACTCGTCGAGCGCGGCGACGCACGTCTCGGCGAGGCAGGTGTGCCGTTCGATCGCATCGCAGCGCAGGCATACTCGTCGTTCACCACGGCGCGCGTGGTCACGATCGCGAAGGACGCACAGGTCGAGGATCCGATCGTCGTGACCCTCGACGGGCCCGGCGCGGGAGAGGTCGCATACACGCACTTGCAGATTCGGGCGGAGGCCTTCTCGAAGGCCGTCGTCGTCCTCGACCAGCGTGGAAGCGGAACGATCGGCGAGAACGTCGAGATCATCTCCGGCGACGGTGCGCACCTGACCGTCGTCAACGTGCACGACTGGGCCGACGACACGGTCCACGTCGCCGCACACCACATCTCGGTGGGACGCGACGCCAACCTCCGTCATTTCGCGATCAGTCTCGGCGGCAACCTCGTCCGATTGTCTCCGCACGTCCAGTACCAGGGGCCCGGCGGGAACGCCGAGCTGTGGGGACTGTACTTCGCGGATGCCGGTCAGCACCTGGAGCAGCGACTCCTCGTCGACCACTCGGCGCCGCACTGCCGATCGCACGTCACATACAAGGGCGCGCTCCAGGGCGACGTCTCCGGTGATCGGCGCGGCGAGGCGCACACGGTGTGGATCGGCGACGTGCTAATCCGACCGAGCGCCGAAGGCACCGACACGTACGAACTCAACCGCAACCTGGTGCTCACCGATAACGCGCGAGCGGATTCGGTGCCGAACTTGGAGATCGAGACGGGCGAGATCGTCGGCGCGGGCCATGCCAGCGCAACCGGACGATTCGACGACGAGCAGCTCTTCTACCTGCAGTCGCGCGGCATCCCCGAGGATCAGGCACGGCGGCTCGTCGTTCGTGGCTTCTTCAGCGAGGTGCTCGCGAAGATCTCCGTGCCCGAACTCCGCGAGCGACTCGAAGCGGCCATCGAGGCCGAACTCGAGACCGCGGGCGCCTGAGCCACCCGACTTTCACATCTTCACGAAGGAAACAGAGACTCCAGTGACTACCCTCGAAATCCGCGACCTCCACGTCGACGTGGCGTCCTCCGACCCGGACGCCGAGCCGATCCACATCCTCAAGGGCGTTGACCTGACCATCAAGTCCGGCGAGAAGCACGCCATCATGGGGCCGAACGGCTCCGGCAAGTCGACGCTCTCGTACGCGATCGCAGGCCACCCCAAGTACACGATCACCTCCGGCACCGTCACGCTCGACGGCGAGGACGTCCTCGACATGACCGTCGACGAGCGGGCCCGCGCAGGCATCTTCCTCGCCATGCAGTACCCGGTCGAGGTCCCCGGCGTCTCGATGTCGAACTTCCTGCGCTCGGCGGCGACCGCCGTCCGCGGCGAGGCTCCCAAGCTGCGCCACTGGGTCAAGGAGGCCCGGGAGGCGATGAACGACCTCGACATCGATCCGGCGTTCGGTGACCGCAGCGTCAACGAAGGTTTCTCCGGTGGTGAGAAGAAGCGCCACGAGGTGCTGCAACTCGGGCTGCTGAAGCCGAAGATCGCGATCCTCGACGAGACCGACTCCGGCCTGGACGTCGACGCGCTGCGCATTGTCAGCGAAGGCGTCAACCGATACACCGAACGGGAGAACGGCGGCCTGCTCCTGATCACGCACTACACGCGGATCCTGCAGTACATCAAGCCCGACTTCGTCCACGTGTTCGTCAGCGGGCGCGTCGTCGAGTCCGGCGGCCCCGAACTGGCCGACGAGTTGGAGCGCAGCGGTTACGAGCGCTTCACCGCCGCCGTCGCGAAGTAGAGACGATGACTGTGGCAACGGGCTTCGACGTCGCCGCCGTCCGTGCGGACTTCCCGATCCTGTCGCGGACCGTGCGCGAGGACAAGCCGCTGGTCTACCTCGACTCGGGAGCGACCTCGCAGCGGCCGCTGCAGGTGCTCGACGCCGAACGCGAGTTCCTGCTCAACCACAACGCCGCCGTCCACCGTGGCGCACACCAGTTAGCGGAGGAGGCGACCGACGCATACGAGTACGCGCGCGGCGCCATCGCGTCCTTCGTCGGGGCGTCGGACGACGAGATCGTGTTCACGAAGAACGCGACCGAAGCGCTGAACCTGGTGGCATACACCCTCGGCGACGACCGGTCTGCGCCGTTGTTCGGCGGAAAGCCGCTGGGCGAGGGCGACACCATCGTCATCACCGAGCTCGAGCACCATGCGAACCTCGTGCCATGGCAGGAGCTCGCGCGGCGCACGGGGGCGAGCCTGCGGTGGTATTCGGTGACCGACGACGGGCGGGTCGACCTCGACTCGCTGGTTCTCGACGACACGGTCAAGATCGTCGCGTTCACCCACCAGTCGAATGTCACGGGAGCCGTCGCCGATGTCGACCAGGTCGTGACGCGAGCGCGCGCTGTCGGAGCATACGTCGTGCTCGACGCCTGCCAGTCGGTGCCGCACGCGGCCGTCGACTTCCGGGCACTCGACGTCGACTTCGCCGCATTCTCCGGTCATAAGATGCTCGGTCCGTCCGGTGTCGGCGTCCTGTACGGGAAGGCGTCTCTGCTGGACCAGTTGCCGCCGTTCCTCACCGGCGGGTCGATGATCGAGACCGTCACCATGGAGGGCTCGACGTATGCGGCACCGCCACAACGGTTCGAGGCAGGAGTGCCGATGACCTCCCAGGTCGTCGGACTCGGGGCTGCCGTCGACTACCTCGGGTCAATCGGCATGGACGCCGTTGCCGCACACGAGCACGACCTGGTCGTGCGCGCGTTGGCTCGGCTGTCCGAGATCGACGGACTCCGGCTCGTCGGTCCCACCGACACCGTCGCGCGCGGCGGAGCAGTGTCGTTCGACGTCGCGGGCATTCACGCCCACGATCTCGGACAGATCTTGGATGACGAGGGCGTGGCCATCCGAGTCGGACACCACTGTGCATGGCCGCTGCACCGGAAGTTCGGAGTGACCGCCAGTGCTCGCGCGTCGTTCGCGCTCTACAACACGCTCGACGAAGTCGACGCCCTCGCTGACGCGATCGGCGTCGCACAGAGGTTCTTCGGAGGCCGCTGATGAGAATGGATCAGATATACCAGGAAGTGATCCTGGACCATTACAAGCATCCGCACGGTCGTGGGCTGCGCGACCCGTTCGACGCTGAAGTCCATCACGTCAACCCGACGTGCGGGGACGAGATCACCCTGCGGGTGTCCGTCGTCGACGATGCGATCGCCGACGTTTCCTACGACGGCCAGGGCTGTTCCATCTCGCAGGCGTCGACCTCGGTGCTGTTCGACCAGATCGTCGGGCTGCCGGTCGACGACGCGATGGCCGCCCTCGACTCGTTCAACACCATGATGACCTCGCGCGGCCAAGACGGCGGCGACGAGGACGTCATCGGTGACGGCATCGCCTTCGCAGGCGTCAGCAAGTATCCGGCGCGCGTGAAGTGCGCGTTGCTCGGATGGATGGCATTCAAGGACGCGGTATCACAGACTGTTGCCGAGAAGACTGGAGCATGAAATGACCGACGCAGTACAGACCTCACTTCCGAGCCAGGACGACGTCGAAGAGGCCATGCGCGACGTCGTGGACCCCGAACTCGGGATCAACGTCGTCGACCTCGGCCTCGTCTACGACATCGCCCTCGACGACGACGCGGCCGTGAAAATCGATATGACCCTCACCTCGCCGGCGTGCCCGCTCACTGACGTGATCGAAGATCAGACGCGGAGCGTGCTCGTCGGCAGTGGTCTCTGCACCGACATGGAGATCAACTGGGTGTGGATCCCCGCCTGGGGACCGGACAAGATCACCGACGACGGCCGCGAGCAGTTGCGGGCACTCGGTTTCACCGTCTGAGACGGAACTCGCACCACGACTGACCCGCACACGTTGCGGGTCAGCCGTCGTGTAAGTGCGCCCGCTCGCCGTCGCGGTCGAAGATCGTCAAGATCTCGGCGTTCTTCCGATATGCGGTGAAGTAGTGGGGCGTCATGGTGTCGAACTCTGCCGCCTCGCCCTCCTGGACATCGATGACGCGGTCGCCGAGGTGCAGCCGAACCGTGCCGGAGAGCACGGTGAACCATTCGTGCCCCGGATGGACGCGCTGGTCGGCCATGGGGCCGGGAATCGGGGAGAGCCGCATCTTCGCCACGAGCACCCCGCTCTCCGCGCGATCGCGCGACAGCAGCCACGTCAGGACGCCTGGCCGTTGGTGGGGCTCCGGTCGGATCACGACATCGTCGTCGCCGACGGGTTCGACGAGTTGGTCGAGGGTGGTGCCCAACGCTCGCGCGATCGGCACTAGTTGGTCCAATGCCACCCGACGGTGTCCTGTCTCGATCCGCGACAGCGTCGACGGGCTCACGTGGCAGCGGCGGGCGAGCGCGTCCAGGGTCCACCCTTGAGCCACGCGAAGACCGCGTATGCGTTGTCTGACCAGAACATCGACGTCGCCGGTAGATTCTTGCGTCATAGGCAAGAGTGTATGCAGTTTTTGCAAGACGCGCTTAGTGTCGACGGTATGAGTAAGCACGGGAACGAACAGACGGCGTACGACGCCGTGATCATTGGCGGCGGCCCGGCCGGACTGTCGGCAGCCGTGGCGCTCGCACGGTCGTTGCGCTCGGTCCTCGTCGTGGATGCCGGCGCGCAACGGAACTTACCCGCAGCGGGTGCGCACAACCTGCTCGGTAGGGAGGGGATCGCGCCCGCCGACCTCATCCGCGACGGCCGCGCCGAAGCGCTCACCTACGGAGTGGAGTTCGCCGACGCGACGGTCCGCGACGCGCGCCGCGAACCGGACGACCACGACTTCGTCGTCGACCTGGACAGCGAGCAGACAGTCACCGCACGACGAATCGTGCTCGCGACGGGTCTCGTCGACGTGCTGCCCGACATCGACGGCGTGAGTCAGGCGTGGGGCCACGGTGTGCTGCACTGCCCGTTCTGTCACGGGTACGAGGTACGGGGACGCAGAGTCGGCGTGATCGCGTCGAGCGCGCCGCAGGCCACTCACCAAGCACTCCTCTTCGCCCGCCTGGCGAAGGAGACCGCAGTATTCGCCAACGGCATCGAATTCGACGACGACCAGCGGGCCGATCTCGGCGTCATGGGTGTCGCCGTGATCGACGGCGTCGTCGAGCGCGTCGACGTCGACGGGCGGGACACGCGAGCGATCCGGGTGGCCGGCGCGCCGTACGACGTCGATGCGGTCGTGGTGGGACCGCGGATGACGGCGCGGACCGAACTCTACGAGCGTCTCGGCGGACGTCCCGAGGATCATCCGATGGGCGTGCTCATTCCCACCGACCAGTACGGGGCGACACCTGTCGCCGGAGTGTGGGCAGCAGGCAATGCGGGTGACCTCGCCGCGATGGTCGCCACAGCCGCGGGTACCGGCGTCATGGTCGGCGCAATGATCACCGCCGACCTCCTCGCCGAGGACGTTCGCGCCGTCCGTGGAGGAATATCCGGCCTCGCCCGGGGTGTTGAATAGTCACATGGCAACTATTGACTTGACCGGAGCAGACTTCGAGAAGACCGTCAACGACAACGAAATCGTCCTCGTCGACTTCTGGGCGGACTGGTGCGGCCCGTGCAAGCAGTTCGCACCGACGTATGCGTCGACCTCCGAGAAGCACGATGACATCGTCTTCGCGAAGGTCGATACCGAGGCCGAGCAGCAACTCGCATCCGCGGCGTCCATTCGGTCCATCCCGACCATCATGGCGTTCAAGGACGGCCACCTCGTGTTCAACGAAGCGGGGGCGCTGCCCCCACAGGCACTCGAGTCGCTGATCGAGCAGCTCAAGGAGCTCGACGTGGAGAAGGCGCTGCTGGAGAGCGGCCAGAGCGAGTAACGGGGCTCACCCACGGGTCATTCGCTGGAAGGCGCCGCGAGCGCCTACCCGTACTATCTCAGGCATGCGAAAGTCTTTGGTCGTCCTCGCGGCCGCGGTGACCTGTGTGCTGGCTGGCTGCTCTGTCGACGGAAACCCGACGCGCGGTCCGATCGAACTGCAGACCGGCAAGTATGGGTCGATGCAGAGCGCTCCCGCCGGAGACGCCACATCCGACGTCGCGTGGGCCAAACTGCGGGGCGCGCGCCTCGCCGACCATCTGATCTTCGCGCACGACCTCGATCCGGTGCTGGACGACGGCAAACTGCCGACTCAGGCGCTGGCGACCGTCGCCAACACGCAGACCGTCCTACCCGACACCGATCGACTGCCCGTGATGAAGGACTTTCAGTACGGCTTCACGGTGTCGTCGGGCAACGAGACGAAGAACGACACCGGTCTCAACCACGCCGTATACGTGTTCACCGACGCGGCAACAGCCTCGGCCGCAGTCGGTCAGCTGTCCGGTTCGATGCTCAAGGATCGTGAGTACTCGAAATACGAGCGAGCTCGCGTGCCGGGAATGCCAGCCGAATCGGTCACCGTCCACGACGGCAGTCACGACAAGCACACGGTTGCCGCGTTCACCGCGGTCGGGCCGCGCATGATCTACACCTGGGCCGACGCCCCGAACCGTAGCTGGCCCGAGCGGATCGTGAAGGCCGCGTACGACCAGCAGAAGCCGCTGCTGGACTCGATCGGACGCGAGAGTGACGACCGCAGGATCGACCCGGACAATCTGTTGGCCGGGACGGTCAGCGACGACAGCGGGAGCCCGCTGACGGGATCGGTGTACGGCCAACGCGCCACCGCCCTGTTCTATAGCGACCAGTCGGCGGCGCTGACCGCGCTGAAGAAGGCCGGTATCGAGCAGTTCGCCTGGAACGGGACTCAGGCCTACAAGGCGGCCACGCCCGAACAGGCCAACGGCTGGATCGACTTCCTCGCCCACGACTTCACAGATGAGACGTCGCGCAAGGCCGCGAGCCCGCAGGATCTCAATGTCGCGCGATGCATGAGCCGCGATGATCGTTCGGCGTGCTTCGTCGCCGTCGGACCGTACGTCGGAGAGGCCTACGGGGACGACCTCAAAGACGCGCAGGAGAAGATCTCCGCGCAGTACGGATTCCTCACCAAGCTGAACGGCTAGCGAGGACCACCACTCGCGCACGTAACCGGATCGGCAGTCGCGCGAACACCGCGGCCATCGCCCGCAACACTCCGCAAGCGTCACCGTGCCCGGACAGGTAGCGGCGTTGCAGGCTCGGGTGAATGCGGAAGAACGCGTCGAAGAACGTCACCACCTCGTCCGAGTCCAACGACAGTAGGACGGCCAGCCCGCGAACGCGCAGCCGATACGCGAGACGCGCTCGCTGCGGCCACAACGCCTCGTGGGGATCATGCCCGGCGACGATCGCCCCGACGAGGACGTCGGCTGCCTGCAGCGATTGGCCGACACTGTACCCAGTCGCTGGATTCATCAGGCCGCCCGCGGCCCCGAACATCACCGGCCCGTCGTCGACACGGCGCCACGGGGTCGAGTCGACGAGGAGCGGGAAGTCGACTACTTCGTCGAGCCCCTCTCCGAGCGAGGTGCGCCCGGTGCGCGCTCGATTCCGTTCGGCGAGTTCATCGACGTCGATGGGCGGGGCCCCGGCCAGGCAGGTCTCCTCGACGAGACGTCGACCGTCGCCTAACGCCACCCGGTAACTGAACGAGCGCGCACCACCTGGGGAAGCGTTCGAGGTCCGTCGCCAGTCCATCAACACCATCGACACCTCATCGGAGGGCTCGAAAGCTCCGGCAGCCGTCTGGCGGGGGCCGCGACGGTGATCGCCGGCACGTGTTCCGCGCGCATCGACCACGTGCCCGGCCTGCACCTGTCGCCCGTCTGAGCAGGTCACCGTCGTCGCGGTGACAGCCACCGCGAGGCATGCGTGCACGTCTGCGCCGTCGAGACCCAGCGTGCGTTGGAATGCCGGGGCGTTCATGATCGCGTACCCGTGGGAGATGACCCGTTCGGTCGGGGTGAACACGGTGATCGACCCGGCCCGCGCCGCGACCGCGCCATCGTCGAACCAGTCGGGTAGGTCGGCGGTGTACACCCCGTACGTCGCCGACCAGGCCGCATCGGGTTCCGGGTCGACGACGGCCACCCGCAGACCCGCCGCCAGTGCGCGGTGTGCGAGCGACCGTCCGGCAGGCCCGGCGCCGACGACGGCCAGGTCGTAGATCGTGGTCACGGGCCCAAGACTATGGCATCGGCACCACAGGGAGTGGGCCGTCCCACGTTCCTCGATTCGCCGATAGTGGCCGGGCATCCGTACGATGGACCCTCGTGATCACCGCGACTGACCTGGAAGTTCGAGCGGGCGCGAGGACTCTGCTGTCGGCGCCCGGAGACCACCTGCGCATCCAGCCGGGCGACCGGATCGGACTCGTCGGACGTAACGGTGCCGGCAAGACGACGTCGCTGCGCATCCTGGCGGGCGAGACCCAGCCGTACGCGGGCGAAGTCCGCGCGTCGGGGCCGATCGGCTACCTCCCACAGGATCCCAAAGAGGGCGACCTCGACGTCCTAGCCAAAGACCGGGTGCTTTCCGCGCGCGGGCTCGACGAGATCTTGGCGTCGATGGCCAAGCAGCAGACGTTGATGGAAGAGGCCGCCGACGACGCGGTTCGAGACAAGGCGATCTCGCGGTACGCCCATTTGGAGGAGCGGTTCTCCAACCTCGGCGGTTACGTCGCCGAATCGGACGCCGCTCGCATCTGCAACAGTCTCGGTCTGCCCGACCGCGTGCTCGAACAGCCGCTACGGACGTTATCGGGCGGACAGCGCCGCCGGATCGAACTGGCGCGCATCCTCTTCGCCGCGTCGGACGGCTCCGGCAAGTCCGATACCACCCTGTTGCTGGACGAGCCGACCAACCACCTCGACGCAGACTCGATCACGTGGCTGCGCGCGTTTCTGCAGAATCACGAGGGCGGGCTCGTCGTGATCAGCCACGACGTCGACCTGCTCGCCGACGTCGTCAATCGCGTGTGGTTCCTGGACGCGGTCCGCGGTGAAGCCGACGTCTACAACATGACGTGGAAGCGATACCTCGACGCGCGAGCCACCGATGAACAGCGGCGCAAGCGCGAGCGCGCGAACGCCGAGAAGAAGGCATCGACGCTGCGCACACAGGCCGCGAAGCTCGGCGCCAAGGCGACGAAGGCGACGGCCGCGCAGCAGATGCTCAAGCGCGCCGAACGCATGATCGACGACCTCGACGAGGTTCGGGTGTCCGACAAGACCGCGCACATCCGATTCCCGGAGCCGGCAGCGTGCGGAAAGACGCCACTGATCGCGTCCAACCTGACCAAGGTCTACGGCTCGCTCGAGATCTTCACCGGTGTCGACCTCGCCATCGACAAGGGGTCGCGCGTGGTGATCCTCGGTCTCAACGGTGCGGGAAAGACGACGCTCCTCAAACTCCTGGCGGGTGTGGAGAAGCCCGACCTCGGCGGGCTGGAGCCGGGCCGCGGGCTGAAGATCGGCTACTTCGCACAGGAACACGACACGCTCGACGACGACGCGACCGTGTGGGAGAACATCCGTCACGCTGCACCCGATGCGGGCGAACAGGATCTGCGTGGGCTCCTGGGCGCGTTCATGTTCACCGGTCCGCAACTCGAGCAGCCCGCGGGAACGCTGTCCGGCGGTGAGAAGACACGGCTGGCGTTAGCCGGTCTCGTGTCGTCGGCCGCCAATGTGCTGCTCCTGGACGAGCCGACGAACAACCTGGATCCGACCTCCCGCGAACAGGTGCTCGAAGCGCTCCGCAGCTATACCGGAGCCGTCGTCCTCGTGACTCACGACCCTGGTGCAGCGGAGGCGCTGGAGCCGCAGCGCGTCATCCTGCTGCCCGACGGCACCGAGGACCACTGGTCCGACGAGTACCAGGAGCTCATCGAACTAGCCTGAGCGCGAAGCGCCGGTCGCTGTGCGATCAGTTCGGTGTGGCGAAGACGACGATGTTGTCGCGATAACCGAGCGGAGGCCCGACGAATGGACCGCCGCAGGTGACCAGCGCGAGAGTCTCGGGTCCGTTGAGCCGATTGAGCTCGTCGAAGGGCACCGCCTTCGGCCCGATGCCGCGCTTGCGCACGTCCATCACACGGGAGACCCGGTACGCCGGATGCCCGCCGTCGGCGGTGTCGACCGTCACCGTGTCCCCGGGCATCAGTCTCGCGAAGCGCGCCGCATAGCCGCGGCCCTGCACGGCGTCGTCGACATGGCCTGCGATGACGATCGTTCCCGTCCCGGACTCCGGCAGTGCCGAGTCGACCCACCACCCGAGCTGCGCGACGTCGGTTGGCGGTACCAGCGTCCCCTGTGCGTTGGTTGCGACCGCCCGAGTCGGCGCCGACTGGCCATCGATGACCAGCCTCGTCGGCGTGGACGGCTCGTGCGACACCGCAGTGATGGGCGCGGGTAGGTCGGCCGGGGACCGGACCGGCTCCTCGAGGGGCTCCGGTGAACCGCAGGCGGTCGCGAGCACCGGCACAACGGCCAGAGTCGCAGCGGCAGCGACGCTGACGAGTGCCCGACGTACTCGCTCGGGGCACGACATCAGTGCGTCCGGCCGGTGGGAATCGATGTCAGCGGAACCCGCCCGCTCGGATCCCGGACGATCACCGGCTGCTCGACCGGAGCGTCGTACAGTTCCAAGGACCGCGTCTGGGAGGGGACGACCTCGACGAACCTGACCGCGGAGTCGAGTAGGTAGCCCGCAGGTGCACCGATCTCCTGGATCGTGTATCCGCCGGGGGCCACCTGAACGGATCCGGTGCCCGACGGACTCGTCGACAGGATCACGCTCAGGTCGCTGTGCGCTGCGGTGACACGGTAGCGCGCGCCGGGCAGCAGGGCGCCGGTGACGGCGTCGCGCTTAGTGATCGACACGGCGCCGACTTGTCCCGTGCGAACCAGGGACACGATGAACGATGCCTGGCCGCCCGGTGGTAGATACGCACTCGACGGGTCCACCCAGGATCGGGCGTAGCCGTCCGGTATCGCGGTGACGCTCGCCGATACGACACCCGCGGGCATCTCGACCCTCGCGAAGGTGTTCACCGTTCTCACGGTGTTGCCCGAGGCTAGTTCCACTCCGACGCCGGAGACCGGAATGTTGGTCTTCACGTCGATCGCCTGCACCGTCACAGTGCCCGCGCCGGGCCGTGTCGTCGAACTGTTCGGGGTCGTGCTGGTCGGGGCGGGTTCGGTGCTGGTCTGGCTCGTCGAGGCGGCAGGCGTCGTGGTACTCGGCGTTTGGGTCGTGCTGGGCGTTTGGGGCTGCTGCGTCGTCACCGTGGAGCCGGGGGAGTCGGTCGGCGCCGCCGACACCTCAGGCGAGGTCATCGCGGCCGCCGCGGCCACTGCGACCAGCAGGGCGGCAACCGCGAAGAGTATCCGATGGAGGTATCTGATCATGTCTGTCTCCTCAGGACAGCCGTGTGACACATGCACCACGGCAGTGGGTCCCGACATGGGATACGTCGCTGACCGGAGATGATCGGTTACCGCCGGAGCCCGGTCTGTCAGTCATCTGAATGACCGACGACGAAGGCCCGGACCGGCCGTGCCGCGTGAGCTACGCGGGGTCGAGGACCTGCTTGCGGAGCTCACCCTTGACGAGCTTCCCGGTCGGCGTCCGCGGCAACTCGTCGACGAAGCGGACGGCGCGAGGGACCTTGTAGGCTGCCAACTCGCCTTTCGCGTAATCGACCAGTTCGGCTGCCAGCGCATCGGATCCGGAGACTCCGTCCATGAGTTGGACGAACCCGGTTGCGACTTCCCCGAGATCCTCGTCTGGCAGTCCGATCACGCCGACGTCATACACCGACGGATGGTTGATGAGAACGTTCTCGGCCTCCTGTGGGTAGATGTTCACGCCGCCGGAGATGATGACGAAGGCTTTGCGGTCGGTCAGATAGAGGAAGCCGTCGTCGTCCAGGTACCCGAGGTCGCCGGTCGTCGCCCAGTTCGGATGCTGCGGATGCTGTGCGGCAGAGGTCTTCTCCGGATCGTTGTGGTAAGCGAACGGCATCTCGTCGCGTTCGAAGTACACTGTCCCGACTTCGCCGGTCGGAAGGTCAGTGCCGTCGTCTGTGCAGATGTGGACGACGCCCAACACGGGCTTCCCGACCGATCCCGGTCGGTCGAGGGAGTCCTGCGAGCCGATCAAGGTGACGCCTACGGCCTCGGTGGCCGCGTAATACTCGTTGATCACCGGGCCCCACCAGTCGATCATCGCCTTCTTCACCTCGGCCGGGCACGGGGCGGCCGCGTGGATCGCGGCTTTCATGCTCGAGACGTCGTACTTTGCGCGGGTGGCTTCGGGGAGTTTGAGCATGCGGACGAACATCGTCGGCACCCACTGGCTGTGGGTGACCCGGTACTTCTCGATCAGCTCCAGCGCGGTCTCCGGCTCGAAACGGTCCATGAGGACGACGGTGCCGCCGAGTGCGTGCACCATCGCGCAGTAGCGCAGCGGCGCCGCATGGTAGACGGGTGCGGGGGACAGGTACACCGTGTCCGTGTCGAAGCCGTAGACCGGTCCGAAGACCATCGAGATCAGGTCGGGGGCCTCGTCGACCTGGACGCCTGGCATGTTCGGCTTGATGCCTTTGGGGCGCCCCGTGGTGCCCGAGGAGTAAAGCATGTCCATGCCGCGCGGCTGGTCGGTCAGCGCCTCGGCCGACGCATCCGCCTTGATCTGTGCGTAGTCGGCGAATCCGTCGAGGCCGTCGCCCCACGCGATGCGGCGAGTCCTTTCACTCAGCGCTGGGATCTCGTGAGCGCGTTCGACCGCGTCCGCTACGGCCGACGACGCGAAGAGCGCTTTCGCGTCACAGTCCTCGAGGATGTAGTTGACCTCCGGTGCGGTCAGATGATGGTTCACCGCCGTCACATACATGCCACTGCGGATCGCGGCCCAGTACACGTCGAAGACCCGGAGGTCGTTGTCCGAGACGATCGCGACGGTGTCGCCCGGGACCAGACCCAGATCATCGCGCAGAACGTGCGCGATCCGGGTCGACGAGTCCATCAATTCGGCGTATGTCACCCGCTCGCCGGTCGACGGCCGGATGGTGGCGGCTTTGTCGGGGGTGGCCGCGGCATGAGTTCCTGGGTACACGTAAGGCTCCTTATGTCTCGGTGACACTTGAGACGGTAGCCGAGCACCCGAGGGCGCGGACCTCTTTGCGTGACAACGGGTCTGAGTTCACCACTCGCGGATCAGGACCCGGAAACACGATGTCGACGCCTCGGCTCCGGAGAGTCGAGGCGTCGACATCGGTGTCGGCTCAGTCGGTGCGCGGCTTGCGCACCGACGATTCGACGAGATCGAGCACGGCGTGCAGATCGTCGGTCGACTGGCCCGACGCCAGTCGGGTGACGATCCCGTCGAGGATCACGTCCAGGTACGTCACCAAGACTTCGGGGGCGACGTCGTTGCGGAGACTGCCCGCCTGGCGTTTGCGCTCCAGGCGCGCGAGCGTGGCCCGCTCACGATCCTCGGATTGAGCCTCCCACGCCGCACGGAATCCCGGATCACTCCGGATCTTCCGCACGATCTCCAGACGGGTGCTCAACCAGTCGAAGTCCTTCGGCCGCGCGAGGATATCGCGCATGACTTGGACCAGACCCTCCTGTGCCGCCACATCGGCCATCCGCTCGGCGTCCTCCCGAGCGAGCGCGAGGAAAAGGGCTTCCTTGTCTTTGAAGTGGTGGAAGATCGCGCCGCGCGATAAGCCGGTCGTCTCCTCCAACCGCTTCACCGTGGCGCCCTCATAGCCGAACTCGGCGAAACAGTGGCGCGCACCGTCGAGGATCTCTCGACGGCGCGCGGCCAGTCGGTCATCGCTGACCCGTGGCATCAGTCACAACTCCTGTCGTTGCACTCGCCCCGTCAGCTCTTGATCATGTTGCGCAGGACGTACTGCAGGATGCCACCGTTGCGGTAGTAGTCGGCTTCGCCGGGCGTGTCGATGCGGACGACCGCGTCGAACTCCACCTTCTCGCCGTTCTCCTTTGTGGCGGTGACCTTCACCGTCTTCGGCGTCGTGCCTTCGTTGAGGGCGGTGATGCCGTCGATGTCGAAGACCTCGGTGCCGTCGAGGCCCAGGGACTTAGCCGACTCGCCCTGCGGGAACTGCAGCGGGACGACGCCCATTCCGATGAGGTTGGAGCGGTGGATGCGCTCGAACGACTCAGTGATGACGGCCTTGACACCCAGCAGAACGGTGCCCTTGGCAGCCCAGTCACGTGAGGAACCTGAGCCGTACTCCTTGCCGCCCAGGACGACCAGCGGGATGCCGGCCTCCTTGTAGTTGACCGACGCGTCGTAAATGAACGACTGCGGGCCGCCCTCTTGCGTGAAGTCACGGGTGTAGCCACCGGAGACACCGTCGAGCAACTGGTTCTGCAAGCGGATGTTCGCGAATGTTCCGCGGATCATCACTTCGTGGTTGCCGCGACGGCTGCCGAGCGAGTTGTAATCCTTGCGCGCGACTCCGTTGGCGTCCAGGTACTGGGCTGCCGGGGTGCCGGGCTTGATCGGTCCCGCCGGACTGATGTGGTCGGTGGTGACCGAGTCGCCGAGCAATGCGAGCACGCGGGCGCCCTTGATGTCCGAGACCGGCTCCGGATCGAGGGTCATGCCGTCGAAGTACGGAGCCTTGCGGACGTACGTCGACTTGTCATCCCACTCGAAGGTGTCGCCCTCCGGGGTGCTCAGGCTCTGCCAACGCTCGTCACCGGCGAAGACGTCCTGGTACGAGTCCCGGAACATGTCCTGGCTGATCGCGTGCTTGATCGTGTCATCGATCTCCTGCGCGGACGGCCAGATGTCCTTCAGGAAGACATCGTTGCCGTCGGTGTCCTGACCGAGTGCCTGCGACTCGAAGTCGAAGTCCATCGTGCCCGCGAGAGCGTACGCGATGACCAGCGGCGGCGACGCCAGGTAGTTCATCTTGACGTCGGGGGAGATGCGTCCCTCGAAGTTGCGGTTGCCCGAGAGGACTGCGGTGACGGTCAGGTCGTTGTCGTTGACCGCCGCGCTGATCTCCTCCGGCAACGGTCCGGTGTTACCGATGCAGGTGGTGCAGCCGTAACCGCCGAGGTAGAAACCGAGCTTCTCGAGGTACGGCCATAGGCCGGCCTTCTCGTAGTAGTCGGTGACGACCTGCGAGCCCGGAGCCATGTTGGTCTTGACCCACGGCTTGGAGGTGAGGCCGCGGTCGACTGCGTTGCGGGCCAGAAGGCCTGCGCCGATCATGACCGACGGGTTCGAGGTGTTGGTGCACGAGGTGATGCCGGCGACCGCGACAGCGCCGTGATCGAGGACGAAGTCGCCGCGCTCGGCCGTTTTCACTTCCACCGGCTTCGAGGGACGGCCCTCGGAGCCGGTGGCAGCGGAGTGGACCTTCACTGCACCGTCGTCGGCGAACGAGAGAGCGACCGGATCGGAGGCCGGGAACGACTCTTCGACGGCCTCGTCGAGCTGTGTGTGCGGGGTGGTGCCCTCTTCCACGTAGTTGTGGATGTCCTTGCGGAACGCGACCTTCGACTCCGACAGGAGGATCCGGTCCTGCGGACGCTTCGGACCGGCGATCGACGGGACGACCGTGCCGAGGTCGAGCTCGAGGTACTCCGAGTACACCGGCTCGTGCTCCGGGTCGTGCCACATGCCCTGTTCTTTGGCGTACGCCTCGACCAGAGCGAGCTGGTCATCGTCGCGGCCGGTCAGGCGCAGGTAGTTGATGGTCTCATCGTCGATCGGGAAGATCGCACACGTCGAACCGAACTCGGGGCTCATGTTGCCCAGGGTGGCGCGGTTGGCCAGCGGGACCTCGGCGACGCCCTCTCCGTAGAACTCGACGAACTTGCCGACGACTCCATGCTGGCGGAGCATTTCGGTGACCGTGAGCACGACGTCGGTCGCGGTGACGCCCGGCTTGATCTCGCCGCTGAGCTTGAAGCCGACGACGCGCGGGATCAGCATGGAGACCGGCTGGCCGAGCATCGCTGCCTCGGCCTCGATGCCGCCGACGCCCCAACCGAGGACGCCGAGGCCGTTCTCCATGGTGGTGTGCGAGTCGGTGCCGACACAGGTGTCGGGGTAGGCCTGGCCGTTGCGGACCATGATCGAACGGGCGAGGTACTCGATGTTGACCTGGTGGACGATGCCCGTGCCCGGGGGGACGACCTTGAAGTCGTCGAACGCGCCCTGGCCCCAGCGAAGGAATTGGTAGCGCTCGCCGTTGCGCTGGTACTCGAGCTCGACGTTCTTCTCGAATGCGTTGGCGGTGCCGAACACATCGAGGATCACGGAGTGGTCGATGACCATCTCGGCGGGGGAGAGCGGGTTCACTTTGTTCGGGTCGCCGCCGAGAGCCGTGATGGCCTCACGCATGGTGGCGAGGTCGACGACGCAGGGGACGCCGGTGAAGTCCTGCATGAGAACGCGGGCCGGAGTGAACTGGATCTCGATGCTCGGGTCGGCGCTCGGATCCCACTTCGCGAGTGCGTTGATGTGATCGGGCGTGATGTTGGCGCCGTCCTCGGTACGCAGTAGGTTCTCGGCGAGTACCTTCAGTGCGTAGGGCAGCTTCTCGGTGCCGGGTACTGCGTTGAGGCGGTAGATCTCGTACGAGTTCTCACCGACCTCAAGGGTCCCGCGGGCTCCAAATGAATTGTTGCTCATGTGTGCTCCACTCTGTTCGGGCTGACCGGCGACGGGCTGCGCCGCCGGAAGTTTGTGAAGTGTCGCGAGACCGATCGGGTCGACGCCGTCTCACTACATCACCATCCTAGCAGTACGTACGTACTGGTTTGCGTCGAACTGGAAGTCGACGCGCCGAATTCACCTGCGCGTCGGTCGGGCGGAGCTCCTGCCGTATCCTCGACGCCGACAGCCCGCGCCGCCCGCCATGAGACGAGGAAGCCTGCGAATGAGTCCGGATCCGGTCGTGTTCACCGTCGCTGCCCCCGATCCAGCGGGTGGACGCCCCGCCGACGCGTGGGCCGACCTCGACCTCGCGGCGATCACCGCCAAGCTCAAGGCGACGGGTGTCGTTGCGCCGGCCGATCAGACCCCTGAACTGACGAAACTCGTCAAAGAGGCGAAGGCGGACGGGCACGACCTGTTCGTCTTCGTCACCGATAAGAACTACGCACCGTTCACCGTCTACCGCGACATCGCGCACGAGTTGCAGACGTCCACGGGTGGAACGGTCCTCGTATTCGGAGCAGGTGGGCTCGGTACCAGTTCGACGGACTTCAGTCGGGTGCAGATCGAGGACGCGACGGCCGAGAAGACCACGGGCGCATCGGTGCCGCAGGCCGCCCGTGAGATCTACGAGAAGGCGACGGACCCGAACGTCGACTGGACGCTGGTCACCATTGCCCTGATCGTCGTGGTGATCATCGGCGCGGTCGCGGCTCGACTGACTGGCCGACGTCGGACCCCCGCCGCTGCGCGATCGGAGTCCCGCCAGATGTCGACGGATGCGGAGTCCGCGGATGCGGAGTCGACGGGCGACGCTGCGGCGGCGGAGAACGCCGACCACACGTCGTGACCTCCTGATCGTCGCGCCTGCCTGGAGGCGCTTTCGCACTGTGACAGTCCTGCCTCGATCGGGCCGGTTCTGTCACGGTCGGCATGTGTTATCGAACTGTGACGATATCTGCCACCCTCACTTTGTGCTGCTCACTGCGTTTGCGCAGGTAATAACGCCTTTGTAATTCGTTGACCAACGTTTTCAGTGTTGCGTAAGTGACGTACGGTTCAGGGGACACTTGTGGTGTGCGGGGGACGATTGTTAAGGGAGTACACGGTAGATGCGAGCTGATACGGGCACGCGGTGGACCAGACGCGGCAGCGTGGTGGGAGCGTTCGCTCTTGTCTCGCTCCTGGCCGCCGGTCCGGCGATCGCTGAACCGACCAAATCGAACCCGGTCGCTGCACTGATCAATCAGATCGCGGACGTCGACCAGAACCTCACGGAACTCGCCGATGCGGTCGCAGCCAGACAAGAGACCGTCAACAAGTCGCTCGTCGACTTCCAAAACGCAGTCGCCGCCCGCCAACTCGCCGTCCAGGCGAATACCGGAGCCAAGTCGTCGTTGGAGAAGGTCAGCGGAAATGTCGAACGCGCTCAGCGCGAGTTCGATGAGTTCGTCCGCTCGGTGTATCGCCAAGGCAACAACCGGGGCGCGATGACGAAGTACGTCTCCTCCGACGATCCGGACAAGGTCCTGGAGCAGATGTCGGCCGTGGACCAGGTCACCCGCCAGCAGCAAGGCGTGATCCGCAGGCTGCAAGTTGCGCGCAACCAGCAGGCCAACCGCGTTGCGGCGACCGAGGTCACGAAGAAGCAGACCGTCCAAGCCGCGGCGGACGCGTCGGCGCGCCGCGACGACGCCGTCGCCGCGTACCAGGCCGCGCAGTCGGCCGTCCGTGATCAGCAGACCCAGCGGACCGAACTGGCCCGCACGCGCGATTCACTCACCGCACGTCTGGCCAAATTGCGGGGCAAGCCGGTGGACAAGCGCACGACGCGTGACAGTGCGCCAGCCAGTCCTGCGGTTCCGGGTGTCCCGAAGCAGGTCACCGACGGCCTCGAGCGAGCGGTCGACGCCATCCCCGCCAAGCCGGTCGAGGGCGACGATGCGGTAGCGCAAGCCGCCGCTGCAGCGGCCCGTCTGGCGACCGACACGGGCCAATCCCTGCTCGCTAGCCTCGTCGGCAGGCAACAGATCCCGCACTCGCAACTCCTCGACGAACTCGGCATCGGTGGAACCAGCCTCTTCGAAGAAGGCGACAACAACACCCTGACCAGGCTGGGCAACGGCTCGCTCGGCTCGCTGTTCGGCGGACAGGGCGGCGGTGCACCCGGCCAGGTCCGTCCCGGCCTGCGCGGAGAACAGGCGATCAACCTGGTCATCGACCGGATGAAGTCGCAGCTCGGCGTCACGTACTCGTGGGGCGGCGGCGACGCGAATGGGCCGACCCTCGGTATCCGCGACGGCGGCGTCGCCGACAGCTACGGCGACTACCAGAAGGTCGGCTTCGACTGCTCCGGGCTGATGATCTACGGGTTCGCAGGCGTCGGCATCGACCTGCCGCACTACACCGGGTACCAATACACGTCGGGACCGCAGGTGCCGCTGTCGCAAATGCGCCGCGGGGACATGATCTTCTACGGGCCCAACGCGAGCCAGCACGTCGCCCTGGTCCTCGGCGACGGGACCATGATCGAGGCTCCGCAGTCCGGCGACGTCGTCAAGATCTCGCCGGTTCGGACCGCGGGAGCGATGCCGAACGTGGTGCGCCTGCTCTGAGGCCGTGACCTGCCGACCGGGCGTTCACCCGTCGACGACGGGAACGACGTGAGCGCGTGTGGGACGGCGAAGACCGCGGGCCGCCCGCTACTGTGGTCTGCAGAACCACGCACGCCGATCTTCAG
>NZ_JBQEDL010000026.1:0-35501 GCF_052106715.1 Gordonia sp. (in: high G+C Gram-positive bacteria) | reverse complement strand
AACGGACAGTCCGGACCTGGTACTCACCGCCGAGGACTCGAAGGTACTCGAACGCGCGATGTACGAGGTCAAGCGCGTGATCGTCGGACAAGACAAACTGGTCGAGCGCATCCTCGTCGGACTCCTCGCCAAGGGCCACATCCTGCTCGAGGGCGTGCCAGGCGTCGCTAAGACCCTCGCAGTCGAAACGTTCGCCACGGTGATCGGCGGCAGCTTCTCGCGCGTGCAATTCACCCCTGATCTCGTGCCGACCGACCTGATCGGTACGCGCATCTACCGCCAAGGCCGTGAGGAGTTCGATACTGAGCTCGGCCCGGTCGTCGCGAACTTCCTGCTCGCCGACGAGATCAACCGAGCACCGGCGAAGGTGCAGTCGGCCCTGCTGGAAGTGATGGCGGAGCGGCACGTGTCCATCGGCGGTACGACATACCCGATGCCGGAGCCGTTCCTGGTGATGGCCACTCAGAACCCGATCGAGAACGAGGGCGTCTACCCGCTCCCCGAAGCTCAGCGCGACCGCTTCCTGTTCAAGGTGATCGTCGACTACCCGACGGTCGAGGAGGAACGCGAGATCGTCTACCGGATGGGCAACATCCCGCCGTCGGCCACGGAGATCCTCGACCCCGAGACCACCAAGCTCCTGCAGGCGAAGGCCGCGAACGTATTCGTCCACCACGCGCTCGTCGACTACGTGGTCCGCGTCATCAACGCGACGCGACGACCCGTGGAAGTCGGTCTCACCGAGGTGGAGCAGTGGCTGGCATACGGCGCGTCGCCCCGCGCGACACTCGGCATCGTCGCCGCGGCCCGTGCACTCGCGTTGATCCACGGACGTGACTACGTGGTCCCGCAGGACGTCGTCGAAGTGATCCCGGACGTGCTGCGGCACCGTTTGGTGCTCAGCTACGACGCACTGGCCGACGAGGTCACCACCGACCACATCATCACCCGGATCCTGCAGACCGTCGGGCTGCCGCAGGTGAGCGCCACCCCGGTCGGACAACCGCAGCAGGCAGTGCCGCAGCAGGCCCCGCAACAACAGCAACAGGCACCAGCGGCGAACGGTGCGGATCAGCAGGGTCATGCCGGGCGCTAGCGGCTACCCGTCCTTTCACGAGGGGACCCTCAACGATCCACAGCTGACGGCGGCGCTCAAGTCCCTCGAGTTGACCGTGCGGCGCAAGCTCGACGGAGTCCTCCAGGGCGAACACCTCGGCCTGATCCCGGGTCCGGGATCGGAACCGGGCGAAGCACGTCCGTACCAGCCGGGCGACGACATCCGCCGCATGGAATGGTCGGTGACGGCGCGGACGTCGACACCCCACGTACGTCAGATGATCGCCGACCGTGAACTCGAGACGTGGTTCGTCGTCGATGCGTCGGCCAGTCTGGATTTCGGCTCCGGCGACCGGACCAAACGGGATCTCGCGGTCGCGGCGTGTGCTGCGCTCGTACACCTGACTGCCGGCGGCGGCAACCGGCACGGGGCGATCGTCGTGACCGGTGACGACATCGTCCGTATCCCCGCACGTGCGGGCCGAGCGCACGACCGTGCGCTCCTCAAGGCGGTGGCGACCACCGAGCGCAGTGCGCCAGGTGTTCGCGGCGACCTCAACGCAGGTTTGGAGGCGCTACGACGTCCCCTGCGCAGGCGCGGGCTCGCCGTGGTCGTCAGTGACTTCCTCGGCCCACTCGACTGGACCCGATCGCTGCGTGCGATCGGCGCTCATCACGAACTCCTCGGTGTCGAGGTCCTCGACCCACGTGACATGGAGATCCCCGATGTCGGCCAACTGACGTTGCGCGACGCCGAGACCGGTGAACTGCTCGACGTCGACGCCACACCGCAATTGCGTGCCGACTTCGCCGCCGCGGCCCGTGTGCACCGCGAGCAGGTGCATAGCGAGTTCCGGGGGAGCGGCGGACCCGTCATGTCGCTGCGCACCGACCGCGACTGGATCGCCGACACCGTGCGGTTCGTCGGCGAACGACGACGCGGAATGGCGGCGGGGGTGGCCCGATGAGCGACTGGTTCGCCCACCCGTGGTGGCTGTTCTCGATCCTGCTCGTCGTCGCACTCGTCGGCGTTTACGTGTACGTGCTGCGCAAACGCAAGGCGCGCGCGCTCGCGTTCTCGAACATGGACGTCCTCAAGTCGGTCGCCCCGGCGAAGTCGGACCGCTTCCGGCATGTTCCGTTCGCGATCCTCGCCGTCGGACTGCTGCTGTTGACGGTCGCGCTCTCCGGACCGATCGCCGAACGCGAGGTGGCACGCAACCGCGCGACCGTCGTCCTCGTCGTCGACGTCTCGCAGTCGATGAAGGCGACCGATGTTGCTCCGTCGCGACTGCAGGCCGCTCAAGCGGCAGGCAAGCGGTTCGCCGACGAACTGACCGACGGAATCAACCTCGGTCTGGTCTCGTACGCCGGCACTGCGTCCACGCTCGTCTCGCCGACACCGGACCACGATCGGACGAAGTCAGCGCTCGACAATCTGAGACTCGCCGAGAAGACCGCGACCGGCGAAGGCATCTTCGCCGGCCTGCAACTGGTTCAGACGCTCAATGCAGCGCTCGGCGGAGACGACGCCGCACCGCCCGCTCGGATCGTGCTGCTCTCGGACGGCAAGCAGACCGTTCCGCAGAGCCCCGACGACCCGCGGGGCGCGTTCACCGCGGCACGCAAGGCGAAGGAGGAGGAGATCCCGGTGTCGACGATCTCGTTCGGCACCTTGCACGGGACCGTCGACATCGAGGCACCCGGCGGCGGTGTCGAACGTGTCGGGGTTCCGGTCGACGACGAGTCGCTGCGCACCATCGCGAATCTGTCGCACGGCGACTTCTTCACGGCGTCCAGCCTGGACGAACTCAACAAGGTGTACGACACCCTGCAGAAGCAGATCGGCTACGAGAAGGAACGTGGCGACAACTCGCGGCCCTGGCTGCTGGCCGGGACACTGCTCGCGGTCGTGGGAGCGATGGCTGCGCTCCTGCTCAACCGCAGGCTCCCGTGATCGATCGAGCCGTTTTCCCGGCAGCAGTCGCAGAGACCGCGTTCGCAGCAGCGTTCGCCCTGAGATAGGTTGATCAACCATGGCAGAGACGACACAGATTCCCGAGCAGACCCCTCGTTCGGTCCTCGTGACGGGCGGCAACCGCGGCATCGGGTTGGCCGTCGCGCGTCGGCTGACGGCAGACGGACACAAGGTCGCGGTGACCCACCGCGGTTCGGGCGTTCCGGACGGCCTGTTCGGCGTGCAGTGCGACGTCACCGACACCGCTTCGGTAGAACGCGCCTTCGCTGAGGTCGCTGAGCACCAGGGGCCGGTCGAGGTCCTCGTCTGCAACGCGGGCATCGACGACAACATGCTGCTGATGCGACTGTCCGAGGAGAGCTTCACCAACGTCATCGACGCGAACCTGACGGGTGCATTCCGTTGTGCGAAGGTCGCGACCAAGGGGATGCAGCGTGCGAAGTTCGGCCGGATGATCTTCCTGGGGTCCGTGGTCGCGATGTCCGGGGTCCCCGGCCAGGCGAACTACGCGGCGTCCAAGGCCGGACTGATCGGGATGGCACGATCCATCGCCCGCGAGCTCGGGTCGCGCAACATCACCGCCAACGTGGTCGCGCCCGGATTCATCGACACAGATATGACCGCTGGGATGGAGGACCGATACATCGAGATGGCGAAGCAGGCGATCCCACTCGGTCGCACCGGCAAGCCCGAGGACGTCGCGGCCGCCATCAGCTTCCTGGCCTCCGACGAGGGCGGCTACATCAGCGGCGCGGTGCTGCCCGTCGACGGCGGCATGGGCATGGGCCACTGAGCCGAGCCCCCGTCCACCCTTACCAATCTCTCGAGTAGGAGCACTCCGTGACCGGCATTCTCGACGGCAAGACGGTTCTCGTCACCGGCATCATCACCGACGCATCGATCGCGTTCCACACCGCGAAGGTCGCGCAGGAGCAGGGCGCCACGGTGATCATCACCGGCATCCCCGAGCGTCTGCGTCTCATCGACCGCATCGCCAAGCGTCTCCCGCAGGAGGTGCCGCCTGCCATCGGGCTCGACGTCACCGATGAGGAGAGCCTCGGTGCGTTGGCCGGCGCGATTCGCGAACTCGCTCCGCAGGGCATCGACGGACTCGTGCACTCGATCGCGTTCGCACCGAAGACCCTCATGGGACCCGATGCCGTGCCGTTCCTGGAGGGACCGGGCCCCGACGTCGCTCGGTCGTTCGAGATCTCCGCGTGGAGCTACGCGTCGCTCGCTCGCGCAGCGCTTCCCGTCATGAACGAGGGCGGTGCGATCGTCGGGATGGACTTCGATCCACGTACCGCGCTGCCGGACTACAACTGGATGGGCGTGGCCAAGGCGGCCCTCGAGTCGGTCAACCGCTACGTCGCCCGCGAGGTCGGCGAGGCCAAGCGGGTCCGTTCCAACCTGGTGGCTGCCGGTCCGATCAAGACGTTGGCGGCGAAGGCCATCTCGGGAACCGCCACCGACGACGCCAAGAAGTTGAACATGCTCAACGAGTACTGGGACGGCGCGTCGCCGATCGGCTGGAACGTCGACGACCCGGGCGTGGTCGGCACCAGTGTGTGCACGCTGCTCTCGGACTACCTGCCCGCGACCACCGGTTCGATCGTCTACGTCGACGGTGGCGCGAGCCACAACACCTGGTTCCCGGACAATTTCCTCTCCTGACATGTTCGGAGAAGATGAGAGTACGGGAGGCGCGCCGTTCGACGCGGTCCTGTTCCTCTCGTTCGGCGGGCCGGACGAACCCGCCGACGTCCGACCGTTTCTGGAGAACGTGACACGTGGTCGGGGAGTGCCTCCGGAACGGCTCGACGCCGTGGTGGAGCACTATCTGCATTTCGGTGGGGTGTCGCCGATCAACCAGTTGAATCTGGACATGATCGACGCGCTGCGTACCGAACTCGATGGGCGAGGACGGTCGGAGTTGCCGATCTATTTCGGCAACCGGAACTGGCATCCGTTCGCTGCCGACACGCTGTCGAAGATGGTGGACGGCGGGCATCGCCGCATCCTCGTGTTTCCGACCTCGGCGTGGGGCGGGTACTCCGGCTGTCGGCAGTATCACGAGGACATCGAGAAGGCCTTCGCTGCGGTGTCGGGAACTGGCGTCGTGCTCCGCAAGCTGCCGCAGTTCTGCGACGAACCCGAGTTTCGGGGCGCCGTCGCCGACAGTGTGCGCGCCGCTGTGGACGAGTTCGCGGACGGTCCGCGTCCCCGCCTCGTGTTCACGGCGCATTCCATCCCGGAGTCGGCCGATCGGGCGGCAGGACCTGCCGCGGACGGCGGTCGTCTGTACTCACGGCAGGTCGCCGATGCGTCCGCGGCCGTCGCTGGACTGGTGGGCGTCGACGAGTTCGACGTCGTCTGGCAGTCGCGGTCCGGCCCGCCGCAGGTACCGTGGCTCGCCCCCGATATCTGCGACCATCTGCGGGAGCTGTCTGCGGACGGGGTGTCGCGTGTGGTGGTATGTCCGATCGGGTTCATCTCCGACCATCTCGAAGTGGTGTGGGACCTCGACACCGAGGCCGCGGAGGTCGCTGACGAACTCGGGATGCAGTACGTCCGGACGGCGACCGCGGGTACGTCCGCACGGTTCGTGTCGATGGTCGCCGACCTGATCGAGCGGTACGCGGACGGTGGTGGCGACGTCACCGCGATGGGGTGCGGCGAGAACGGCGGCATCTGTCGGCCCGACTGTTGCGTCCCGGTCAAGCGGCCGGTCCGTTCAGTGGCCGCCCAATCAGCTTCTGCGTGACCCGGTCAGCTTCTGTGTGACCGCCGGTAGTCGACGATGCACGTGTTGATGGCAGCGGTGCGTGCCGTGCGCGTCAGCGCGGTGAGGCTGCGGAGTCGTTCGTCCGCGAGATCGTGTTGTGTCCCGGTCACCCCCACCGACGGGGTGCCTGCCAGCGCGACGATGGCGTCGATCTGCGCTGCCGAGGCGAGCACTCGATCCACTCGCGGATTGTCGTGCGGGGGAAGGTTGACACGTCGCGCCTGCGTCATCCCGGCGAGTGCGTCCCGCAGGTCGGCGGGCGAGGACGCGCGCGCCCCGGACAGCCGCGCGATGATCTGGGCGGCCTCGCCGACCGCATCGCGCAGTTCGTATTCGAATTCGCCGAGCGGGAGGTCCGCGGACAGGCGGTCGACGGAGATCGGTGTCTGCGACCGCGTCAGCGACCACCGGCAGCGTTCAGGGGTGCCGCGCGCGATCAACGCGAGGGCGTCGACGGGGCCCTCTGCGCCCGCGGGTCGGGGATCGATCAGCAGGACTTCGCCCGCGGTCATCGCGGAGTCGGTCAGTGGATCCGGCGGCAGGCCCTGCGCGTCGCCGGGAGCAGGCATCCGGACCGCGAGGTGGGCATTGCGCGCCAGGAGATCGAGGAGAGCCAACGCTCCCTGAGCCTGGTGGCCGAGGCCATCGGGTCGATCGAGTGCACTCGAGATCCCGGACTCGTCGATCCCGTCGAGTTCGTGCGCCTGCGCGAAGTCGTAGAGCGTGTGCAAGACGTCGTCGGGCGCACAGCGGCGAGCGTCTCGGGCCGCCGCCCAGACTGCGAGAGTCGACGTCGGCCAAGCCCGCAACATCGTGATTCCAGGTGTGGTCATCGCCTGCCAACGATACGCGGAGCGCCTCACCGGGTGGCCTGCCCGCATGCCCTAGGGTTGTCGACCGTGATGGACGATCGTTACGGCCGCGACGTGCTGGCCTCTCCGCGTAAGAGTAAGCCGAAGGCTCCCGAGGTCGCGGCCGAGCCAGACCTCGTCGTGGAGGACGCTGCAACCGGATTCTGCGGAGCAGTGGTCGGTATGGAGCGCAGTTACTCCGGCGACATGGTGCGCCTGGAGGACCGACACGGCAGAATCCGCGTGTTCACGATGTATCCGGCCGCGTTCCTGATCGACGGGCGGCCGGTGACGCTGGTGAAGCCGAAGGGACGGGGGCCCAACGCGCCGGAGACGATCCGGACCGCCTCCGGTTCACGCGCGCTTCCCAAGCAGCGCGCTCGCACCGCGCGCGCCAGCCGCATCTTCGTCGAGGGCGTGCACGATGCCACGCTTCTCGAACGCGTGTGGGGCGACGACCTGCGCGCCGAAGGCGTCGTGGTAGTGAGTCTGGACGGCTTGGACAATCTCGACGAGGCGCTCGCCGAATTTGAGCCGGCGTCGAACCGTCGGGCAGGAGTCCTCGTCGACCATCTGCTCGCGGGCACGAAGGAAGCCAAGCTGACCGACGAGGTCGGCGAGAACGTACTCGTGTGCGGGCACCCCTACATCGATGTGTGGGAGGCGGTGAAGCCTACCTCCGTCGGCATCACGTCGTGGCCGACGATCCCGATGGGGACGGACTGGAAGACCGGCGTCTGCAACGAGCTCGGTTGGGGGACGCCGCGCGACGGATGGCGGCGTGTGCTGGCAGGCGTATCGAGTTTTCGCGACCTCGAGGTCCCGTTGCTGCGGAGCGTCGAAGAGCTCATCGACTTCGTGACCGTCGGTCCGGACGCGGCCGATCAGTGACGGGCCGCGTCACAGCGCGACGAGCCAGCCTATCCCGGCGACACCGCACGCCCACATCACCGAGGCGAACGTCCCGAGGATGAACTGTTCGCTCGCTCGCGGCGCTCGCAGTTCGGAGAACCGCGCCAGGCTCTTGACCGCCAGAATCACGGCGAGCCCCGCAGGCCATGCCAAGAGCAGGCAGGCGGCGACGCTCGCCCGTTCGAGCATGCCGATGACCCGGCCGCCGCGCAGCGGAGTCTGATCGGGTTCGTCGGCACTCGGATCGTCGTGGTTGTCGGCGCGGGTGGGAATCCCGCCTGCGGCCAACACGAGGCGGACGACACTGCTCCCCGTTGCCGCAGCGGTGGCGACTGTGAGAGCGGCGGTGATCGCGAGGGGCCCTTCGGCGACCGGGTCGGCTACCCACGCGACGACGGCCGCAACGATCAGGACGAGCGCACTGACGGCTGCGGTCGCTCCGTCGGCCAGGAGGACCGTGCGGTCAGTGATCGTGGTGTCAGCGGCGAGTCGGTGCCGTATGACGGCGCCGACGATCGACACGAGCACCGCGATGATGAGGAGCGCCGGAACGATCACGGTGGCGAATCCTGGGGCGATCACGACGCGTCCGCTTCGGTGAGGAGCCGCACCAGGAGGTCTTCGGCGGGCTGCTGCAGGTCCCATCCGGCGGCGGCCAGGCGCGAGGACATCGCCTGCGGCGTGATGCCCAGGCGTTGCGCCGCGCTCGCTTGAGTAACGCCTGTCCGCATCAAGTCCACCGCGTTGCGCCCTGCGTCGGAACGGTTCGCGAGGATGTCGACGAGGAGAACGGCGGCGGTCTGGGCATGGGCGGCCCAGTCGGAGGCTCCGATTACCCGGATCCGGCGCCGGTCGTGTTTCGCGGATTCGACGGCTTCGCGGGCGGCTTCGAACGCTTGACCCCGGCCGGCGCGGGTCGCTGCGGGCAGCGGCAGGTCGACGGCACCGACGCCGAGACCGACACTCCAGTTGCCGGTGACGGCGAGGTCGACGGCGACCGCGGCGACCTCGTCCGCGGCGTCGAACACGGCTTGGACCTCATCGCCTGCGGTGCGATCGAACGGGCGGACGGTGCGGGCTGATGCGTACCGATCGAGCACATCGGGGACCCGGTCGCGATCGGCTCGGCTGCCGCGTTGGTCGACGGTGAGTACGAACATCACCACCTCGAATCATCAAGCCGTAGTCATTGATATCTCTAAATCAAGGATAGAGACCTGATTACCTTGGGGCAAGCCTCAGTCATTGACAGGAAGTCGGGCGTCGACGATCAGTCCGATCAATCCGATGGTGAACAGACCGCCCGACACGAACACCATCGCCGGATGTGTCTCTCCGGTCAATGCGTCGGCGAGGAACACCACGGCTGCCGTACCGGGGGCCGAACCCGCGATCGAGGCGAGAAGGTAAGGAGCAGGTCGCACGGCCGAGAGCCCTGACACGTAGTTGACGAGCGCGAAAGGGCAGACCGGGATCAGGCGCAGCGAGCCGACGGCGAGCCAACCGCGTCGCGCCAACCGATACTCGATGGTCGCCACTATCGGCTTGGCGAGCAGGGGAGCGACCCTCGCCCGGCCCAGTCTGCGGGCGAGGAGGAAGGCGGCAGCCGCGGCGGCCGTCGCGGCGGCCAACGATCCACCGAATCCGAGAGCCGGACCGAAGAGCACACCCGCCGCCACCGTGAACGGTGTCCGCGGGATCGGAGCCGTCGTCGCCAGGGCGTAGACGCCGAAGAACAGCAACGGAAACCACGCCCCGAGGCTGTCGGACCATTCACGGGCTTGCGCGATCGACGGCAACGGAACGAAATACGCGCCGACGAGCAGCGCGAGGACGACGACGGCTCCGACGGCGACTCGCCGCGTCACCTCGGAACGGCGGTCGATCGCCGATTCGGACGGTCCGTCGAGCACCGGCGCACCCTCGAGTGCGACGGCCACTTCGGTCAAGCCTTCTCGGCCGTGTGCATCAGGGCGCATCGACACTGATCTTACGATGAAGGTCACAGGCTGGTGCCGTGGCCGAGCGATCGATCGGTTAAGGTGCTTGCGTCACGTTCCTACTCGCGTACGACGGAAGGCTGCTGACCCATGACGGCAGGTGAGAATCCGGTGGATCCCGAACTGAGCCAAGCGTACGACCGCTGGACGACAGCGGCGGCCGGTGTGCTGGCCAAATCGGCACGCGTCAGTCCGGAGGAGTTGTCCGAGAGCCCCGAGTCGCTGTTGTCGACCCCGACGAGGGATGGCGTCGTAGTCCGCCCGCTCTACACCCGCAAGGACGAGGCAGACGAGCCCGGCGTGCCTGGCGTGTTCCCGTTCATCCGCGGCGCCGACCCGGCACGCGACGTCACTCAGGGGTGGCGAGTCACCGAACGCTTCGGCGACGCCTCCGGAGAGACGGACGCATCCGCGCTCAACGAGTCGATCCTGGATGCGACGGCCAATGGCACCAGCGGTCTATGGCTGGCCATCGGCGACGGCCTGGGCACCGACGACCTCTCGACCGTGCTCACTGGGATCTACCTCGATCTGATGCCGGTGACACTCGATGCGGGTGCGGACGGGATCGCAGCGGCTCGCGCGTTCCTCGCCGCCCTCGAGTCGGCTCCTGCGGCCCCGGAGAAGGCCCCGACCACCGCCGCGACCACGCACAGCCTCGGCCTGTCCCCCTACACGGCGGCGTTCTCCGGACGCCCGAGCGTCTCGATGCCCGAAGCTGCCGCCCTCGCCGCCGAAGCCCCGGCAGGCGTTCGCACCTTTCGTGTCGACGGCACCGACTTCGCGCAGGCGGGGGCATCCAACGCCCAGGAGCTGGGGCTGATCGTCGCTGCCGCCGTCGCCCACATACGCGACGCGGTCGCCGCCGGACTCGACACGGCCGCCGCGCTCGGCCAGATCACGTTCGGCGTCTCGATCGGCGACGACCAGTTCGCAGGCATCGCGAAGCTCCGTGCCCTCCGAACTCTCTGGGCGCGCGTCGCCGAGGTGCTCGGTGCGCCCGAGTCCGGTGCCGCCGTGACCCACGCCGTGACCGACCTCGCGATGTTCACCCAGCGAGATCCATGGGTGAACATGCTCCGCAGCACCGTCGCCGCGTTCGGCGCAGGTGTCGGTGGCGCCGACCAGGTCACCGTGCACACCTTCGACGCCGCGATCCCGATTGACTCGCGAACCTCGCGCACCTCCTTCACTCGCCGTATCGCTCGCAACACGCAGTTGGTTCTCCTCGAAGAGTCGAACCTGGGTCGTGTCCTCGACCCGGCAGGCGGCTCGTGGTACGTCGAATCACTGACCGCCGACCTCGCGGCCGCAGCGTGGGCCGTGTTCACCGACGTCGAGCGCAAGGGCGGGTACCAGGCCTCGCTCGACGCAGGCGATGTCGCCGCCCAGGTGTCACAGGCACTCGCCGCTCGCGAGGACGCCGTCGCGCACCGTACCGCGCCGGTCACCGGAGTCAGCGAGTTCCCGAACCTCGGCGAGCCGGCGCTGGCCGACGGCTCGGCCGACACGGAGGATCTGCCGACCGCCGCTCCCAACCTGGCGCGTGTCGCACGCCGGTTCGAGGCGTTGCGCGACCGCGCTGACGCCGCCCCGTCGCGTCCCCGGCTGCTCATGCTCCCGCTCGGCCCGATCGCCGAGCACAACGGCCGAACCACCTTCATCGCGAATCTGCTCGCAGCGGGCGGCATCGACGCGATCAACCCCGGCCCGTTGACCCCCGCCGAGATCGGCGCAGCCGTCGAAGCGAACGCGAGCGACGTCGCCGTCCTGTGCGGCACTAAGGCGCGTTACGCGGACGACGGGGCAGCGGCGGCCGCTGCGGCACGCGCCGCGGGCGTCCGTCGACTCCTGGTCGCAGGCCCCGAACGCGAATGGGCCGCCGCGGAGCCTATCGACGGCCACCTGAAGGTCGGCATCGACGCGGTCTCGGTCCTGACCGACCTACTCGACGCGCTGGTACTCGAGACGACCACTGACACTGCCCCTACTGCAACTGCGGGAGCGTGAGCACATGAGTGACACGACGATTCCGAACTTCGCCGACGTCGAGTTGGCGACGTCCGCTGCTCCGGCAGGCCGCGGAGACGAGCTCACCGAGGGCCTGGCGAGCGCCCACGGCTACTCGGCCGACCAGATCACCTGGGACACACCGGAACAGATCGCGGTCCGTCCGGTATACACGCGCGCGGACCGCGACGCGGTCGCCGACGGCGACTACCCGCTCGACTCGATTCCGGGCGAGGCGCCGTTCATCCGGGGGCCGTACCCGACGATGTACGTCAACCAGCCGTGGACGGTGCGCCAGTACGCGGGCTTCTCGACGGCCGCCGAGTCGAACGCCTTCTACCGCCGTAACCTGGCCGCCGGTCAGAAGGGCCTGTCGGTCGCGTTCGACCTCGCGACGCACCGCGGTTACGACTCCGACCATCCGCGCGTGGCAGGCGACGTCGGGATGGCCGGTGTCGCGATCGACTCGATCCTCGACATGCGCCAACTGTTCGACGGCATCGACCTGGGCGGCGTGTCGGTGTCGATGACGATGAACGGTGCGGTGCTCCCGATCCTCGCGCTCTACGTCGTCGCCGCCGAAGAGCAGGGCGTGCCGCCCGAGAAGCTCGCCGGGACCATTCAGAACGACATCCTCAAAGAGTTCATGGTCCGCAACACCTACATCTATCCGCCGTCACCGTCGATGCGGATCATCTCCGACATCTTCGCGTACACGAGCACCAAGATGCCGAAGTTCAACTCGATCTCGATCTCGGGTTACCACATCCAGGAGGCGGGTGCGACCGCTGATCTGGAACTCGCGTACACGCTCGCGGACGGCGTCGAATACATCCGCGCCGGCCTGGAGGCCGGCTTGGACATCGACAAGTTCGCTCCGCGCCTGTCGTTCTTCTGGGGCATCGGAATGAATTTCTTCATGGAGGTCGCCAAGCTTCGCGCAGCGCGTCTCCTCTGGAGCGAGCTCGTCGCCAAGTTCGAGCCGAAGAACCCGAAGAGCCTGTCACTGCGCACCCACTCGCAGACCTCCGGATGGTCGCTGACCGCGCAGGATGCGTACAACAACGTCGCCCGTACCTGCATCGAGGCGATGGCTGCGACGCAGGGGCACACGCAGTCGCTGCACACCAACGCACTCGACGAGGCGATCGCCTTGCCGACGGACTTCTCGGCGCGCATCGCCCGCAACACGCAGCTGCTGCTGCAGCAGGAGTCGGGCACCACTGCGCCGATCGATCCGTGGGCGGGATCGAACTATGTCGAGTGGCTCACCCATCAGTTGGCTCAGAAGGCTCGTGCGCACATCGAGGAGGTCGAGGCGGCGGGCGGTATGACCAAGGCGATCGAGGAGGGGCTGCCGAAGCTCCGTATCGAAGAGGCCGCCGCACGCACGCAGGCTCGTATCGACTCGGGTCGTCAGCCGCTCATCGGCGTCAACAAGTACCGCTCGGAACAGGACGAAGAAATCGACGTCCTCAAGGTCGAGAACTCGAAGGTCCGCGCCGAGCAGATCGCGAAGCTGGAGAAGCTGCGCGCCGAGCGCGACCAGTCGGCGGCGGACGCCGCACTTGCCGACCTGACCCGCGCTGCCGCAGAACCCGGCGGAAACGATCTGAGCAACAACCTGATGGCCCTCGCCATCGACGCGGCCCGGGCCGGCGCGACCGGCGGCGAAATCTCTGACGCGATGGAGAAGGTCTTCGGTCGCCACCAGGCCGAGATCAAGACGATCAGCGGTGTCTACAAGAACGAAGCGGGTGATGCGGTGTCGAACATCGACGAAGCGCTGGCCGTGGTCGACGCCTTCGCTGACGCGGAGGGCAGGCGCCCGCGCGTCCTCGTCGCGAAGATGGGCCAGGACGGTCACGACCGCGGACAGAAGGTGATCGCGACGGCGTTCGCCGACCTCGGATTCGATGTCGACGTCGGCCCCTTGTTCGCGACGCCCGAAGAGGTAGCGGCACAGGCTGCCGACAACGACGTCCACGTCGTCGGCGTGTCGTCGTTGGCTGCGGGTCACCTCACGCTGGTGCCTGCTCTCCGCGAGGCGCTCGCCGAAGTCGGTCGTGAGGACATCATGATCGTCGTCGGCGGCGTGATACCTCCGGGCGACTTCGACGAGTTGTACGAGGCGGGCGCGGCGGCGATCTTCCCACCCGGTACGGTCATCGCCGATTCGGCGATCGGACTGATCGAGAAGCTGGCCGACAAGCTGGGCGTGGAGCTGGCACCGCGCGACAAGTGAATCAGGAGACTCCTATGAGCGCGGCACAGCGCCGCCCGATCGACGTCGATGCCCTGGCGGCAGGAGTGCTGGCGGGGCGTCGCGCGGATCTGGCGCGAGCGATCACTCTCGTCGAGTCGACCCGCCCGGACCATCGCGATGCGGCGCAGAAGCTGCTGTTGCAGGTGACGCCGCACGCCGGGAAGTCGTTCCGGGTCGGCATCACCGGGGTCCCCGGAGTCGGCAAGTCCACGACCATCGAAGCGCTCGGCATGCACCTCATCTCGCAGGGGCACCGGGTGGCGGTCCTCGCTGTCGACCCGTCGTCGACGCGCACCCGCGGGTCGATTCTCGGCGACAAGACCCGTATGGGGCAGTTGTCTGCCGCACCGGAGGCGTATATTCGTCCGTCGCCGACGTCCGGCAACCTCGGTGGCGTCACGAAAGCCACCCGCGAAACGATCGTCCTCGTCGAAGCCGCAGGTTACGACGTCGTGCTCGTCGAGACCGTCGGTGTCGGCCAGTCGGAGGTGAGCGTCGCGAACATGGTGGACACGTTCACCTTCTTGACGTTGGCACGGACGGGCGACTCACTGCAGGGCATCAAGAAGGGTGTCCTGGAGCTCGCGGAGATCGTCGTGGTCAATAAGGCTGATGGCAAGCATGTGACCGAGGCACGCGGTGCCGCGCGGGAACTGCGGAACGCACTGGGATTCATCTATCCGCACGACGCGCTGTGGACGCCACCGGTCCTCACGATGAGTGCGATGGAGAAGAATGGCGTCGACCGATTCTGGGCGACCGTCGAGGAGCACCGCGACGTATTGACGGGGGCGGGGGAGTTCGCTCGTCGGCGTGCCCAACAGCAGGTCGACTGGATGTGGACGATGGTGCGCGAGACGGTGCTCAATCGCATCGACGCATCGCCCGGAGTGCAGGCCGTCCGTCGTGGCGTCGAGGCCGCGGTGCTCGACGGTTCGCTCACTCCCGCGCTCGCCGCCGAGCAGCTCGTCGACGAGGCCGGGCTTTAGGTCTCTAGTCCGTCTGTCGTCATGTCCCGTCTGTCGTCATGTCATGCCCGGCGCTGAGGGACTCGGTACCGGATGACTTGAAGAGGCTCCATCGTGAGGACCGGACGTCCGTCCGCCTCCGTCAGCTGTCCGCGGCACCGCAGGTCTGCGCGGTCCGTCGTCGCCGCCTCACCCCGGAACCGTGGGGTGACGTCGAGGATCTCGATGCTTGCGGTGAGCACCGCGTCCGGCCGTAGTGGATTGGGAAAGCGTAGGCGTTCAACTCCCTTGCCTGCGACCAACGCCAATTGCGACACGAATACTGCGGACGCGACGCTCGAGTAGAGCGCCATCGAATGCGACGCGCTGCCGATGATTCCCGCAAAGGGTCCGGCGGCCGCCGCCGTTGGATCGATGTGGATCGGCAGTGGGTCGAAGCGACGCGCGAAGTCGATGATCTCGGCCTCCGTCGCGCAGGTCGTTCCCAGTTCGTACACATCGCCTACCAGTAGGTCCTCGGCATAGAGTGGTTCGTCCCGATCTGTGATCCGGACCGGACCGTCGGCGGAAACGCCGGTGGACGCCTGATGCGAGAGGGATGACGACGCTGAACTCATAAACCTAATATAACTAGATAAATCGAGTGCGTGGCAACAGATGCGCTCAACGGTCACCCTCGTCGTCAGCGCATCAATGAAGATCAATGAAAGATGAGCCGCGACATCGTCTGTGAACGATTGTCGCGACTCATCGTGTTCGGTGTCCGAGGGGGGACTTGAACCCCCACGTCCGTTAATAGGACACTAGCACCTCAAGCTAGCGCGTCTGCCATTCCGCCACTCGGACTCGATTCAGTTGTTGCACGGGCTTTTCGCTCGTGCCCGACAACAATAACCAAGGTTGCCCCGGTATCCCAAATCGCCTAGTAATTGAGGGCGTGACCCCGATTCAAGCAACAGAAGAAGTCGTCGACATCGTCAGCCGCCTCATCCAGTTCGACACCTCGAACACGGGTGTGCCGGAGACGACAGTCGGGGAGGCCGACTGCGCCCGCTGGGTGCAGGAGCAGTTGGAGGAGGTCGGCTACACGACCGAGTACGTCGAGTCGGGCATGCCCGGTCGAGCGAATGTGTTCGCGCGGCTCGAGGGCGCCGATCGCGAACGCGGAGCACTCCTGATCCACGCGCACCTGGACGTCGTTCCCGCCCAGGCCGAGGACTGGAGTGTCCATCCGTTCTCGGGCGCCGTCCAAGACGACTACATCTGGGGCCGGGGCGCCATCGACATGAAGGACATGGCGGGGATGGTGCTGGCGTTGGCTCGCCAGTTCAAGCGCGACGGCACAGTGCCCCCGCGCGATCTCATGTTCGCGTTCCTCGCCGACGAGGAGGCCGGCGGCGCTTGGGGATCACAGTGGCTGGTGAAGAACCGCCCGGAACTCTTCGACGGTGTCACCGAAGCGGTCGGCGAGGTCGGTGGGTTCTCGTTGACCGTCGACCGTCCCGATGGCCGGACCCGTCGCCTCTACCTCGTGGAGACTGCGGAAAAGGGCCTGGCCTGGATGAAGCTGACGTGTAACGCGACTGCGGGGCACGGCTCATTCCTGCACACAGACAACGCGGTGACGGAGATCGCAGCCGCTGTCGCACGGATCGGTACGCACCAGTTTCCGCTGGTGATGACCGAGTCGGTCTCGGAGTTCCTGAAGGCGCTCTCAGAGGAGACGGGGCTGGACTTCAGCCCGGAGACACCCGACCTCGAGTCGGCGCTCTTCAAGATCGGCAATCTGGCGCGAATCGTCGGCGCCACGCTGCGCGACACCGCGAACCCGACGATGCTGTCCGCCGGTTATAAAGCCAACGTGATCCCACAGCAGGCCGAGGCCGTCATCGACTGTCGGGTGCTTCCGGGCCGCCAGAAGGAGTTCGAGGCGACCATCGACGAACTCATCGGGCCCAACATCACCCGGGAGTGGGTCACTCACCTCGACGCCTACGAGACGACGTTCGACGGCCACCTCGTCGACGCGATGAACGACGCCGTCGTCGCGCATGACGCCGACGGACGGACAGTGCCCTACATGCTGTCGGGCGGCACCGACGCAAAGGCGTTCGCCAGACTCGGCATCCGCTGCTTCGGTTTCGCACCACTGCAATTGCCACCGGAACTCGATTTCGCCGCCCTGTTCCACGGAGTCGACGAGCGGGTGCCGGTAGACTCGATTCTGTTCGGTACCAAGGTTCTTGAGCATTTCCTCCATCACTGCTGACCCGTTCGGCCGTGCCTGTGGAGGGCGAAAGGAGACGATCGTGACCGCATTCGATCCATACTCGGTTCTCCCGAGGTTGCCCGATATCACCGTGACGTCGAACGACTTCACCGAAGGACAGACGCTGCCGAGGGCGCAGGTGTCTGGGATCTTCGGTGCAGGCGGAGATGACGTGTCACCCCACCTGAGCTGGTCGGATTTCCCGGCGGAGACCAAGAGCTTCGCCGTGACCTGCTACGACCCCGATGCGCCGACGGTGTCCGGATTCTGGCATTGGGCCGTGTACGACATCCCGGCCACCACCACGTCGCTGCCGACCGGCGCAGGCTCGCCGGACTCGGGCGACTTGCCGGCCGAGGCTGTCACCCTCGTCAACGACGCCGGACTCGCACAGTTCGTCGGGGCAGGCCCGCCGCCCGGACACGGCCCGCACCGCTACATCTTCGCAGTGCACGCCGTGGACGTGGCCTCACTCGAACTCCCCGACGGGTCGAGTCCGGCATTCCTCGGATTCAACCTGTTCTCGCGCGCCATCGCTCGTGGCACGCTGTCCGCCGTCTTCGAGCTGCCGGGCGAGTAGCGCGGCAACTGGCTGCGCTCGACCGAGTGGTTTCAGCGAGCTTCGGAGCCGACCGCGTCGGACAGCGAGGAGAAGCCGTGCGCGCGTATGCGGTCGGCGATACCGTCGTTGAGTTCGCGGAGCCAGACCGGCCCGCCATAGATGAAGCCGGTGTAGACCTGTAGCAGGTCTGCGCCTGCCCGGATGCGCTCCCATGCCTGGTCGACGGTCTCGATGCCACCGACGCTGACGAGCGCCACCCGGCCGCCGACGCGGGTGTACAAGCGACGGAGCACCTCCAGCGAGCGGTCCGCGACGGGTGGCCCGGACAGACCACCGGCACCCATCGCATCGACGTCGGCTCGCGGCGTCGCGAGGCCCGCTCGCTCGATCGTGGTGTTCGTCGCCACGATGCCCGCGAGTCCGAGTTCCACAGCGAGGTCGGCGACCGCGTCGACGTCGTCGTCGGACAGGTCCGGTGCGATCTTCACCAGCACCGGGACCGAGGCGACGTCGAGGACGGCCGCTAGAACCGGCCGCAACGACTCAACGGCCTGCAGGTCGCGCAGTCCCGGAGTGTTCGGCGAACTGACGTTCACGACGACGAAGTCCGCGAGCGGTCCGAGCAGGCTCGCCGAGAGTCGATAGTCGTCGACCGCGCCGTCGAGCGGAACGACCTTCGTCTTTCCGATGTTCGCACCGATCGGTGCCCGGACCGGACCAGGACGGTTCTGTGACAGTCGCTCGGCGGCGGCGGCGGCGCCCGGATTGTTGAACCCCATCCGATTGATGAGTGCGCGGTCCGCGGGGAGACGGAACAGACGCGGGCTCGGATTTCCGGGCTGTGCCCGGCCGGTGATCGTTCCGATCTCGGCGTAACCGAATCCGAGCTGCCCCCACGCGTTGACGCATTCGGCCGATTTGTCGAAACCCGCAGCCAGACCGATAGGTGCCGGGAAGTCGACGCCGAACACGGTGCTGCGCAACGCCGGATCTGTTCTCGCGAAGACTCGCGACAGCACCGTCCGGACACCGGGGAGCCTGCCGGCCGCCGAGATCGACCGAGCCATGATCCGATGGATGCGTTCGGGCGGAATCAGGAACATCAGTGTCCGGAGCAGGGGGTAGGCCAGTCGGTTCAGTGTGCTCAGCATGGTGTCGCCTTCGGGTCTGGGGCACTGATCATCGAGAACAGCGAGTCGCAGGATCTGTCCGCGCGGGAGAGTGTCACGGTGCGACGACATCCGGCGCGACGGCCTGGAGCCCGTCACCGCGACCCGACGCGATCAGCAGGCGTCCGCTCGTCGGGTCAACCGTCATCGCGGTCACTTGACCGACAGTCGCGATACGGCCGCGCTCGCGAGCGTCGCCCCGCGACAGGTCGTAGGCGACCGCTTCGTTCTCGGCCGTCGACGACACCCAGAGCAGGTCCCGCTTCTCGTCGTACGCGAGCGCGAACGGGCTCGCAGGCGTCGGATGGCGCAGCCGCATGATGATCGGTTCGCCGAAGAACGCATAGATCTCGTCGTCGCGTGTGCCGGTCACCATGATCCTGCCAAATCGATCGACGACGGCGTTGGTCGAGCCGTTGCCTGCGCGGAGCGAGGCCTTGCGGTCTCCGTTGTCGATGTCGATCGGCAGCACTGCGGACTGAGCCCGGTCGAGGACACTGACCTGCCCGGAGACCTCGGACGCCGAATCGGGGGCGACGAGGATGTCGTCGACGCGGGCGTAGCCGCCGTACTCGTGTAGGCGCTCACCGTTCATCGACAGGACGAGCAGGACGCCCTTCTGCGTACCGACGAGGACCTTGTCGCCGTCTACCGCCAACGACAGCGGGGCGTCGATCGGTACGTCGGTCAGTCCGGCCCGGCCGTCGACGTCGATGCGCACCAGGCCTTTCGGGCCCACAGCCAAGAAGTGATCGCCGACGGCGACCACGTCGACGACGCCGTCGATCGGGAGAGGGATCGGTCGCGGCGCGGCGGTGTGCTCACCGCCGGGTGCGGTGTGCAGAGTGACGGTGCGCCCGTCGGCGCCGAGCACCGCGGCCGTCGAACCCGCGACTGCGATCGCCGTGGCGGCGGCCTGCGGCACGACTGTGCCGACCGGCCGCGCGGTGTCGGTCGGCGACTGGGCGGCAGTCGCGGGCGGGAGAGTATCGAGCTTGGACGAGTCCGAGTCGTCGGCATCCGACCCGCAGGCCACCAGGGTGAGACCTACCGCCGCCGCCATCAGTCCGGCCGTCCATCTGGTTCGCACACGCATGCCTCCATCTTGCGCGATCATTCAAAATCAAGGATCGATGGGTAGCATCCACGTTCGTGATCGAAACGATGAGTTGGCTGCAGGCCGTGGTGCTCGGCGCACTGCAAGGCGTGACCGAGTTCCTACCGATCTCGTCGTCGGGACACCTGCGGATCGTGTCGCAGATATGGTTCGGCCAGGATGCCGGCGCGTCGTTCACCGCGGTCACACAGCTCGGGACCGAGCTGGCGGTGCTGATCTACTTCGCCAAAGACATCTGGCGGATCATCCTGGCGTGGTTCGCGGGGCTGCGGAACACCGATCGCCGTGGTCTTGACTATCGACTCGGCTGGTACGTGATTCTCGCCACGATCCCCATCGGCCTCCTCGGATTCGTCTTCAAGGACGAGATCCGCACGGCCGGACGCAACCTGTGGCTGGTGGCGATCATGCTCATCGCGTTCTCGTTCGTCTTCCTGGCGGCTGAGATAACCGCGGCCCAACGACCGGGCAAGTCACTCGAGCAGATGAAGCCGCGCGACGCCGTTGCCATGGGCCTGGCGCAGTGCCTCGCGCTCATCCCGGGCGTGTCGCGATCCGGCGGTACCGCCAGCGCCGGTCTGTTCTTCGGGATGGAGCGCGAAGCGGCGTTCCGGTTCTCGTTCCTCATCGCGATACCGGCGGTGCTCGCGTCGGGTCTGTTCAGCCTGCCCGACGCGTTCTCGCCGGACGGCAGCGGGGTCAGCGCCTCCGGCCCGCAGATCTTCGTGGCTACTCTCATCGCATTCGTCCTCGGGTACGTCTCGATCGCGTGGCTGCTCAAATTCGTCTCCGGCCATTCTCTGGGCTGGTTCGCCGGCTATCGCATCGTGCTCGGCCTCCTGGTGCTCATCCTGCTCACCGCCGGCGTCATCACCACCTGATCGCCGTGACCGGAGCATGGTCGGCAAGGGCGACGCCGTAGCCTGAACGCCATGACGGTGATCCTCGTCCGACACGGACGATCGACGGCCAACACCTCCGGAGTCCTGGCGGGACGAACCCCAGGCGTAGCCCTCGACGAGAAGGGTCGCGCCCAGGCACGCGACCTCGTCGAACGTCTCGGCGACGCCGTACCGCGGCTACGCGCGGTGGCTCGATCCCCGTTGCAGAGGTGCGCCGAGACCATCGCACCGCTTGTGACCCACCTCGACAGCGTTCCGGAGGTGACCGTCGACGCTCTCGCCGAGGTCGACTACGGCGAGTGGAGCGGACGCAAACTCACCGAGTTGGTCTCCGAGCCGCTGTGGAAGGTCGTTCAGCGCCAGCCCTCGCACGCGGTGTTCCCCGGCGGCGAAGGTCTGGGCGACGTGTCCCGCAGGGCGACGGCTGCGATGCGCGAACTCGACCGCGATTACGCGGGCGACGACGGCAACGGCCTGTGGCTGGCCTGCTCGCACGGAGACGTCATCAAATCCATCGTCGCGGACGCCCTCGGCATGCACTTGGACGCGTTTCAGAGGATCGTCGTCGACCCGGGATCGGTCACGGTGATCCGGTATGCCGCCGATCGTCCGTACGTCCTGACGCTCAACAACAGCGGCTCGCTCACTCTGCCCGCTTCGCGTCCCTCCTCGGACGCCGAGGTCGGCGGCGGCGCAGGTGCGTGAGGCCGCGGGTACGGTGAAGACGACGACAAGGAAGGCGAATTAGACGTGTCGCGCACCATTCATGAATTCAGGACGCCTAGCCGTTTCGTCGCAGGGACCGTCGGCGAACCAGGCGATCGGACGTTCTTCCTGCAGGTGTCGCAGGAGCAGCGGTTGATGAGCGTCGAGCTCGAGAAGCAACAGGTCCTGATCCTGGCCGACCGGCTCGGCTATCTGCTCGACGAAGTCGCCCGACGATTCGGCGCGGCCGTGCCACCGGAGACCGACGCGGTGGCCGACACCGCGCCGCTCACCATGCCCATCGACGCCGAGTTCCGGGTCGGGTCGATGGGATTGGGCTGGGACGCCGAGGAGTCGTCGGTCGTCGTCGAACTACTCGCGATCACCGAGCAGCCGTTGGACGAGAGCGTCATCCTCGACGACACCGACGAGGGACCCGACACGGTCCGCATCTTTCTCACCGCAGACGCGGCCAGGGAGTTCAGCGCGCGGTCGATGCGCGTCATCTCCGCCGGACGGCCACTGTGCCCGCTGTGCAACCAGCCATTGGACCCGGAGGGGCACATCTGTGCGCGCAGCAACGGTTACAAGCGCGACACCGAGTTCTCTCGCTCGGTCGAGTTCATCGACCCCGATGTCCTCGCGGCCCTGGGACGGGTGCTTCCCGGAGTCGACACGGCGTTCGAGGTCGAGGAAAAGGACTTCGAGCCCGACTCGGATGCGAACGACCCAGACGGATCTGACCCAGACGGATCTGACCCCGACGGATCTGACCCCGACTCGCAAGAGTGAACGCCGACGTCCTCGAGGTCCTCGCGAGCGGGGACCTCACCTTGCTCGGGCGCGTCCCGACAGCGAGCAATCTGACGTTGGCCTGCCGGGTCTGCGCAGGCGACGACGAGTTCGTGTGCGTCTACAAGCCGATCCGCGGTGAAGCGCCGCTGTGGGATTTCCCTGACGGGCACCTCGCCGGTCGCGAGGTCGCATCCTACCTGATCAGCGATGCACTGGGATGGGATCTCGTTCCGGAGACCGTGCTACGCGACGACGGTCCCGCCGACGTCGACCTCGGACCCGGAATGGTCCAACGGTGGATCCACGTGCCCGACGAGTCGACCGCATCCGATCCGGTCGATCTCGTTCCCGTCGACGATGTCACCGAGCGCCAGATGGCAGTTCTGCAGGCATACGACGAAGGCGGGCGCCTGGTGGCCCTCGTCCACGAAGACCGCGAGGATCTATTACGCCTCGCGGTGTTCGATGTCGTGGTCAACAACGCCGACCGCAAGGGCGGTCATGTCCTGGTCGGCGACGACGGTCGCCTGTACGGCATCGATCACGGAATCTGCCTGCACACGGAGAACAAGCTCCGCACCGTGCTGTGGGGCTGGTCCGGCCGCCGGGTGCCGCCCGATCTCGTGGCCGACCTGAGCGGCCTCGCCGAACGTCTCGATGATCCGGACGACGTGCTCACGCTTCGACTGGCCGTGCTGATCACGAGCGAGGAGATCGCAGCGGTCGCCCGCCGCGCGCGGGTGCTCGGCGACGATGGTGTACTGCCGTTTCCGCCGTCGCAGCGTGCGATCCCGTGGCCGCCGTTCTGAATGCCGGATTTTCTGATGCCCCGATTCTCCTGCCGCCTTCATCACACATAGAGTTGAGCGCATGCAGTCGTGGTCGTCGCCCCAGATCCCCTCCGTGCCCGGCACCGCACCGGCTCTTCGCCTCTACGACACCGCCGATGCGCAGGTGAAGCCGCTGGCGCCCGGACCGGTCGCAGGCATGTACGTCTGCGGCATCACGCCGTACGACGCCACCCACCTCGGCCACGCGGCCACATACGTGACGTTCGACCTGATCAACCGCGTGTTGCGCGATCAGGGTCATGAGGTTCACTACGTCCAGAACATCACCGACGTCGACGACCCACTGTTCGAGCGCGCCGAGCGCGACGGCGTCGACTGGCGCGATCTCGGGTCACGAGAGATCGATCTGTTCCGCGCGGACATGGCGGCACTTCGAGTGCTCCCTCCCCGCGACTACATCGGAGCCGTGGAGTCGATCGACGAAGTCGTCGACGCCGTCAGCAGACTCATCGAGTCCGGGGCGGCATATGTGGTCGACGACCCCGAGCATCCGGACGTGTACTTCAGCGTCGACGCGACTCCGCAGTTCGGCTACGAGTCGAACTACGACGCACAGACGATGGCGACGTTCTTCGCCGAGCGCGGCGGCGACCCGGACCGCGCCGGGAAGCGCAATCCGCTCGACGCACTGCTGTGGCGTGTGCACCGTCCGGGCGAACCGGCGTGGCCGTCGCCGTTCGGTGACGGCAGGCCGGGCTGGCACATCGAGTGTTCAGCCATCGCTTTGAACCGGCTCGGCATGACCTTCGACGTACAAGGCGGAGGCAGCGACCTGATCTTCCCGCACCACGAGTTCTCCGCGGCGCACGCCGAGGCGGTGACCGGCGAACGACGATTCGCTCGCACCTACGTTCACACCGGGATGATCGGGCTGGACGGGGAGAAGATGTCCAAGAGCCTCGGCAATCTGGTGAAGGTGTCCGTCCTACGCGAGAAGGGAGTGGACGCGAGCGCCATCCGGCTCGGGCTGCTGAGCGGCCACTATCGCCAGGATCGGATGTGGACCGACCACGTGCTCTCCGACGGGGAGCGCCGCCTCGCGACGTGGCGGCGCGCGGCTCTGGTGTCGACCGCCCCCGACGCCACCGACACGGTTGCCCGCTTGCGACAGCATCTCGCCGACGACCTGGACACGCCGAAAGCGCTCGCCGCAATCGATGCCTGGGCCGCCGACGCGATCCTCGGCATCGGCTCGTCCACGGAGGCCGCTGCAATCGTCGTCGACGCTGTCGACGCCCTGTTGGGCGTCGACATCGCACCTCGGGGGTGATCGGCGTGCCTCGTACCACCACGATCCCGGCAGGAACGGCAGACGGCGTGTGGACGGTCGTGACGCACACCTCGACCTACGTGCTCGACTTCGATGCGATGACATTGTTGCGCGCACCCGGGGTCGGGCGACACTCTGATCAGCGGTGGGAAGTCAGCGAATTGCGCCGCGACTCGGAAGACATCCCGCTTCTCGGGGTCAAGGAGTGCACCGTCGGCGGGCCAGCCCAGTTCTGGGTCGCCGCCGCCGACGACCCCGACGTGCGCACATGGCGCATCACGACGCCGGTCGTCGAGATCGAGCGGATCGGCTGACCTCTACGGTTGGTCGTTGCGTCGGCGCAGGTAGCGCTCGAACTCAGCGGCGAGCGTGTCGCCGTCCACTTCGGTGAGTGCGTCCTCGGACGCCGCCTCGTCGTCGTTCTCCTCGAGTTCGTGCACATAGGCCGACATGTCCTCGTCCTCGGACATCATCTCGTCGACCGCTTCCTGCCACTGCTGTGACTGCTCGGCGAGCGGCCCGGTGTCGATGGAGACCTCGAGGATAGGTTCCAGTCGATTGAGCAGCGCGAGAACGGCTTTCGGGTTCGGTGGGTGGGCGATGTAGTGGGGCACTGCCGCCCACAGTGACACCGACGGGACACCGGCCTGAACGAATGCGTCCTGCAAGACCCCTGTGATGCCGGTGGGACCTTCGTACTTGTTCGGCGACAGTCCGAAACGCTGAGCGGCCTCAGTGGTCTCGGCCGAGCCGGACACCGGTACCGGGCGTGTGTGCGGGGTGTCGGCGAGCAGCGCCCCCACCATGACGACGAGTTCCACGTCGAGGGTGGCGGCGAGGTCGACGATGCGCTCGGCGAAGGTCCGCCAACGCAGGTTCGGCTCGGGCCCGAGGACGAAGACGAAGTCGCGGTCGGAGTCCGCGGGCGTGGCGTACGAGACGGACGTGGTCGGCCACTCTATGCGTCTTGTCACACCGTCGACCTGTGCGATCGTTGGCCGCGTCGACTGGAAGTCGTAGAACTCCTCGCCGTCGATCTCCCGGAGATCGGTGGCGTCCCAGGTCAGAGCCAGATGTTCGATCGCTGAGGTCGCGGCGTCGCCTGCGTCGTTCCACCCGCCGAACGCTGCGATCATGATCGGCCTGCGCAGGTCGGGGAGTCCAGAGGGTCGTGGAGAGTTCACTGGGCAGAGCCTACGGGGAACGGCGATCGTCGGCGAACTATCCTGAGGGAATGCCTTACTCCTCAACTCTCCCCAATGACTACGACTCGACATTCCTGCAGGCGATGTCGCGTCGTGTGTTGATCGGTGACGGAGCCATGGGCACGATGCTGCAGAACGCCGATCTCGACCTGGACTCGGACTTCCTCGGCCTCGAGGGCTGCAACGAGATCCTCAACGAGACTCGGCCCGACGTCCTCGCCGACATCCATCGCCGGTACTTCGAAGCGGGCGCTGACGCGGTGGAGACGAACACGTTCGGCTGCAACCTGTCGAACCTCGGTGATTACGACATCGCTGATCGAATCCGCGAACTCGCCTACAAGGGAACATCCATCGCACGCGGCGTCGCCGACGAGATCGGTCCGTCCGCCGATGGAACCGACCGTTTCGTGCTCGGCTCGATGGGTCCCGGTACCAAACTCCCCAGCCTGGGCCACACCACGTTCGCTGCGATCCGCGACGCCTACCAGGAGTGCGTGCTCGGCATGCTCGACGGCGGAGCCGACGCGATCCTCATCGAGACCTGTCAGGACCTCCTTCAGCTCAAGGCGGCTGTGGTCGCAGCGCGGCGGGCCATGGCAGAGCTGGGAAGGCACCTGCCGATCATCGCCCACATCACCGTCGAGACGACCGGAACCATGCTGATCGGCTCGGAGATCGGCGCAGCGCTCGCCGCGATCGAACCGCTCGGCGTCGACGTGATCGGTCTGAACTGCGCGACCGGACCCGCCGAGATGAGCGAACACCTGCGGTACCTGTCGAAGCATTCGCGGGTACCGGTGTCGGTGATGCCGAACGCTGGCCTCCCGGTCCTCGGCAAGAGCGGAGCCGAGTACCCGCTCACGGCCACCGAGCTCGCCGACGCATTGTCGACGTTCGTCACCGACTACGGCCTGCAGTTCGTCGGCGGCTGCTGTGGCACGACTCCCGAGCACGTGCGGCAGGTCGCCGAGGCAGTGGGGCAGCTCGAAGCCCGCGAGCGCACCCCGGAGCATGTCTCGGAGACGTCGTCGCTGTACACAGCGGTCCCGTTCGACCAGGACGCCAGCTTCCTGGTGATCGCCGAGCGCACCAACTCGAACGGGTCCAAGGCGTTCCGTGAAGCGATGATCGCAGGCGATTATCAGAAGTGCATGGACATCGCGAAGGAGCAGACCCGCGACGGCGCGCACATGCTCGACCTCAACGTCGACTACGTGGGCCGCGACGGAGCACTCGACATGGCCGAGTTGGCGAGCCGCTTCGCGACCGCGTCGACACTTCCGATCATGATCGACTCCACCGAGCCCGCCGTGATCCGTGCCGGACTCGAGCATCTCGGCGGACGGTGCGCGGTCAACTCGGTGAACTACGAGGACGGCGACGGGCCGAACTCGCGTTTCACGCAGATCATGTCGCATGTCGTCGAACACGGCGCCGCGGTCGTAGCGCTCACGATCGATGAGCAGGGGCAGGCCCGCACCGCCGACCACAAGGTAGCCATCGCCGAACGGCTGATCGCCGACCTCACCGGGGACTGGGGGATGGCCGAGGAGGACATCATCATCGATGCCCTCACCTTCCCGATCTCGACCGGCCAGGAGGAGGTCCGTCGCGACGGCATCGAGACCATCGAGGCCATCCGTCGACTCAAGCAAGCGCATCCGCACATCCACTTCACGCTCGGCGTCTCGAACATCTCGTTCGGACTCAATCCTGCCGCGCGGCAGGTCCTGAACTCGGTCTTCCTCCACGAGTGTGTCGCGGCCGGTCTGGACACCGCTATCGTCCACGCCTCGAAGATCGTGCCGATGGCGCGTATCGCCGACGAGCAGCGGGAGACCGCACTCGACCTGGTGTACAACCGTCGCCGCGAACCGGGGACCGATGGCCCGGACGATCGCGGCTATGACCCGCTGCAGAAGCTGATGGAGCTGTTCGAGGGCGTCTCGGCCGCCTCGGCGCGCGAGTCTCGCGCCGCGGAGTTGGCCCGGATGCCGTTGTTCGATCGCCTCGCCCAGCGCATCATCGATGGGGAGCGTAACGGTCTGATCGAGGATCTCGACGAGGCCCGCGAGACCGTTCCGCCGCTCACGATTATCAACGACCACCTGCTGGCAGGCATGAAGACGGTCGGTGAACTGTTCGGCTCCGGGCAGATGCAGTTGCCGTTCGTCTTGCAGTCTGCCGAGGTGATGAAGGCCGCGGTCGCGCACCTCGAGCAGTTCATGGAGGCCTCCGACGACGACGGCAAGGGCCGCATCGTGCTGGCGACCGTCAAGGGCGATGTGCACGACATCGGCAAGAACCTCGTCGACATCATTCTGAGCAACAACGGTTACGACGTGGTCAACATCGGTATCAAGCAGCCGATCGCCACGATCTTGTCGGCGGCCGAGGACAACCGCGCGGACGTGATCGGCATGTCCGGACTGCTCGTGAAGTCGACCGTCGTCATGAAGGAGAACCTCGAGGAGATGAACTCGCGCGGCAAGAGCGAGATCCCTGTCCTCCTCGGCGGCGCGGCCCTGACACGCACCTACGTCGAGGGCGACCTAGCCGATGTCTACGAGGGTGACGTCCGCTACGCCCGCGATGCATTCGAAGGTCTCACTCTCATGGACGAGATCATGGCGATCAAGCGCGGCGAGGGACCCGATCCGGACAGCCCGGAGGCGAAGGCCGCGGCTGCGAAGGTCGCCGAGCGCAGGGCTCGACGTGAGCGCTCCAAGCGGATCGCGGAGAAGCGCAAGGCCAACGAGGCGCCCGTCGAGGTGCCTGCGCGGTCGGACGTCGCCGGCGACAACGAGGTCCCGACCCCGCCGTTCTGGGGTACGCGGATCGTCAAGGGTATCCCGGTGGCCGAGTACCTGTCGATGCTCGACGAGAGGGCTCTGTTCCTTGGTCAGTGGGGTCTGCGCGGCACCAGGGGTGAGGACGGGCCCGGCTACGAGGATCTTGTGGAGACCGAGGGGCGGCCTCGCCTGCGTGAATGGATCGACCGATTGTCGACGAGTGGCATCCTGCAGCACGCCGCAGTCGTGTACGGGTACTTCCCGGCGGTCAGCGAGGGCGACGTCGTGCACGTGCTCGAATCGCAGGACCCGACGTCCGCTGTCCGGCACAGCTTCGACTTCCCGCGTCAGCAGCGGCCGAAGTTCCTGTGTATCGCCGATTTCATCCGATCGCGTGAGCAGGCTGTCGCCGACGGCCGCGTCGACGTTCTACCGTTCCAGCTCGTGACGATGGGCACCCCGATCGCCGACTTCGCGAACGAACTGTTCGCGGCCAACTCGTACCGTGACTACCTCGAGGTGCACGGTATCGGCGTCCAGCTGACCGAGGCGCTCGCCGAGTACTGGCATCAGCGGGTACGCAGCGAGCTCGAGTTCACCGGAGGTGTGATGGCCGACGAAGACCCCGATCGTCCTCAGGGATTCTTCGACCTCGAATACCGCGGCGCGCGTTACTCATTCGGATACGGTGCATGCCCGGATCTCGAACACCGCGCGAAGATGATCGACTTGTTGGAGCCGGGTCGAATCGGCGTCGAACTGTCCGAGGAACTGCAGCTGCACCCCGAGCAGTCGACGGATGCATTCGTGCTGCACCACCCGGAGGCCAAATACTTCAACACGTGAGCGAGTACTTCACTACCTGCCCACACGAGTCGCGCAGACTGCCTAAAGTGGGGGAGGACCTGCGCGCCCTACCTTCAGGAGGACTCCAGTGACCGACGATGCGCGCCTTCCTCAGGCCGTCTTCTGGGACATGGACGGCACGTTGCTCGACACGGAGCCGTTGTGGGAGAACGTCCTCGTCGAGTTCGCCGAACGGTTGGGTATCGAGATGACCGCGTCATTACGGGATTCGACGATGGGCAATAGCTCGGTCGACGCGATGACGAAGGTGTACGACGCAGCGCTCGTCCCCGACGCTGGACGTGACTTCGAGACCGACGAGGCGTGGATGGTGCAGCGCGTGCTCGAGCAGTTCGCGGGCGGCCCACCGTGGCGCCCCGGGGCGATCGACGCGCTCGACCTGGTCGCCGCAGCCGACATCCCGATGGTGTTGGTCACGAACACCCTGCGCGAAGTGACCGACGTCCTCCTGGAGACGATCGGTCAAGAGCGGTTCGTCACGACGGTGTGCGGCGACGAGGTCAGGGCGGGCAAACCCGAACCGCATATCTACCGACGGGCAGCCGAGCTCGCCGGAGCGCCGATCGGGCGGTGTCTGGCGATCGAGGACTCGCCGACGGGCGCCGCGGCCACGTTCGCGGCGGGAGTCCGGGCGATCGTCGTCCCATCGTCGATCGATGTGCCGCCTCGGGCCACGTACACCTTCCGCGATTCACTCGTAGGGTTGACTCTCGACGATCTCGCAGCTGCGGTGGCAGGTCCCGGTATCGCCGACTAGCGAAGGTTGGAGAAGGCGTGAACGTCCCGCCTGCCGCACGGAACCAACCGGTCGCTGATCCTGGCGGTCGCCGCGGGACTCAGGCTCGGATTCTCCGCACCGTTCACGAAGACCTCCGTCGACGCGTTCGGCGAGAGCTTCCTCCACGGCCTGTCGAATTGGGAGTTCTGGGCCTTGGCGCTCGGTCGGCTCAGCGTCCCGCCGCAGCCTGCGCAAACAGATCCGCCGAGTTCGCGGTCGCCGCGTGCGGACCAGGTGCTGTCGGAGCAATGAGCGCCCGGCCAGTCACGTGTGGGCCGCTCATGCGAAAATACGTCGTGTGAAAACCTTCGACGAACTCTTCGCTGAGCTGGCCGACAAGGCCGAGACCCGCCCTGAAGGCAGCGGCACGGTCGCCGCGCTCGATTCGGGTGTTCATACGCTCGGCAAGAAGATCATCGAAGAAGCCGGCGAGGTGTGGCTCGCGGCCGAACACGAGTCGGACGAGTCGCTCGCCGAGGAGATCTCCCAGCTCGTCTACTGGCTCCAGGTCATGATGATCAAACGTGGCCTCAATCCGGCCGACGTCTACCGCTACCTCTAGGAACTCTCACTCATGTTGCGTATCGCCGTCCCCAACAAGGGGGCCCTGTCCGAGGCCGCCTCCGGAATCCTGGCCGAAGCCGGGTACCGCAAGCGTTCCGATCCGAAGGACCTGTCGGTCATCGACGTCGCCAACGACGTCGAGTTCTATTTCCTGCGCCCCAAGGACGTCGCGATCTACGTCGGGGCCGGAACTCTCGACCTGGGAATCACCGGCCGCGACCTGGCCGCCGACTCCGGAGCCGAGGTCATCGAGGAGGTCGCGCTAGGGTTCGGGTCGTCGACGTTCCGGTATGCGGGGCCCGCCGACCAGGACTGGGCAGTCGAAGACCTCGCAGGCAAACGGATCGCCACGTCGTATCCGAATCTCGTGCGTCGCGATCTCGCCGCGCGCCGCATCGAAGCCGAGATCATTCGGCTCGACGGCGCCGTCGAGATCTCCATCCAGCTCGGCGTCGCCGATGCGATCGCCGATGTCGTCGGTTCCGGGCGGACGCTGCGTCTGCATGACCTGACCGCGTTCGGAGACTCGCTGTGCGATTCCGAGGCCGTCCTGATCCGCAACCCTGAGACCCCGGAAGCGTCCAGGGCCGCCAAGCAGTTCATCGCCCGAGTTCAGGGCGTGGTGTTCGGACAGCAGTATGTGATGATCGACTACGATTGCCCGAAGTCGCTACTCGACGCCGCCGTCGCGAAGACCCCGGGACTGGAGTCGCCGACGGTGTCGCCGATGCTCGATCCCGATTGGCTCGCAGTGCGCGCCATGGTTCCACGCAAGACGCACCAGTCACTCATGGACGACCTCTCCGAACTCGGTGTCCGAGCGATCCTGGCGTCCGACATCCGTAGCTGCCGCTTCTGAGGCGTCGCCTCAGATCGGCGCGACCATGTCGGTCTGCGCGGAGCGTCCGAGGAATCCGGTGACGTCGTAGAGGTCGGCGAAGCTCGCACCGTATCCCGTCGCGCCGATCGCGAGGTCGGCGTCCAGGCCGAGCCACGGACTCGTCGGCTGGGCGACGAGGTGCACGGTGGTGTCCACGTTCATCCACGACCATTTCGTCGGGTCGATTCTGGTCCCCACCCCGTTGGCTACGTCGAGGACGGTGAACACCGACTCGAGCGGCGACATCGCTTCGTCTTCCAGCAATGGGATCGCCGGTCGGATCCAGACGGCGGGCGTCTCGCCGACCCGACCCTCCTGGCGTGCGAGGACCGTCGTGCCGATGAATCCGAACGTGCCCCACGGGACGGCGTCTTCGCCGTCCTCGGGAAAGCCGAGGATCTGTGGCAGATCGTCGGGTCCGGCAGGCAGCGGTGGGTGCGGGAGGTGTTCGACGGGCGACGAGTCGCCGGTGGCGATTCGCCAGACCACGGTGCGTGCGACGAGGCGAAACTCGCCAGCGGACGTCTGCACTTCGAGATCGGCGGCGAGTTGCGAGATCCGCTTGCCCGGTCGCAGCACGGTGGAGCGCACCCGGTTCACACCGAGCCCCATCCCGCCGAGGATCTCGGTCGTCACCCGGGTGACGACCTTCCCGTCATCGCCCGCAGTTCGCAGGATCGCACGCATCATCAGCCCGGCGGGAGGACCACCGTGCTGGATCTCCGATGACCAGACACTGACGGTCGCCTCGGTGGGGAGAAAATAGTCGTAGCTCGGATCGGCGCCGTCGGGCGTCGCGATCGGCCGGTAGTAGCTGGGTGCTGCCGGTGCGAAGTCGGACATGAACGCCACTCTATGCTTGGGGCAGTTCCACGCCGCTCTCGACCCGAAGGACACTCACACAGATGCCGACGACCGGCCCATTCGCCGAGGGCGACCGCGTCCAACTGACCGACTCCAAGGGACGGAAGTTCACCGTCGTGCTCGAACCGGGCAAACAGTTCCACACCCACAAGGGCGGTATCGAGCATGATGACCTGATCGGCGCCGATGAGGGCTCGATCGTGAAGTCGGTCAACGGGACCGAGTACCTGGCGTTGCGCCCACTTCTGACCGACTACATCCTGTCGATGCCTCGCGGCGCGCAGGTGATCTATCCGAAGGACACTGCGCAGATCATCACCGAAGGCGACATTTTTCCGGGCGCCCGCGTCCTGGAGGCCGGCGCGGGTTCGGGTTCGCTCACGCTGGCCCTGCTCCGCGCCGTCGGCTCCGAGGGCTCGGTGCTCTCGTACGAGGTGCGTGAGGACCATGCCGAGCATGCAGTCCGTAACGTCGAGACCTTCCTCGGAAGCTCGCCAGACAACTGGTCGCTCGTGGTGGACGACCTCGCCAACCACGACCCCGCCGACCAGTACGACCGGGTGATCCTCGACATGCTCGCGCCCTGGGAGCAGCTCGGACTCGTGTCGAAGACCCTCCGTCCGGGTGGTGTTCTCATCGTCTATGTCGCGACTGTCACGCAGCTCTCGAAGGTCATGGAAGGCCTGCGAGAGCTCCAGTGCTGGACCGAGCCACGGGCCTGGGAGTCGTTCGTCCGGGACTGGAGCGCCGTCGGCCTCGCCGTGCGTCCCGAGCACCGGATGCAAGGCCACACCGCGTTCCTCATTACGGCGCGCCGCCTCGCGGACGGCACCGAAACACTCCGGGTTAAGCGTCGTCCGACACGCGGGTAGCGTAGAAGCAGATAGTCGATGAAGGAGGACCGATGGCCCCCACGACGGAGTCCGGCGCGCAAGGAGATGCTCCACAGGAGCAGATCGAGAAGTTGACGACCCGTAACGCGAAGCTGCTCGAGACGCTCAAAGAGGCTCGTCAGCAGTTGATCGCGCTGCGCGAGGAGGTCGACAACCTCGGCCAGCCGCCAAGCGGATACGGCGTGCTGCTCGGGGTCGCGTCCGATGACAACGTGGACGTGTTCACCTCCGGTCGCAAGATGCGCCTGACGGTGTCGCCGAACATCGACGTCGAGACGCTGCGCCGCGGACAGTCGGTGCGCTTGAACGAGGCGTTGACCGTCGTCGAGGCCCTCGGGTACGACGAGGTCGGCGAGATCTCGACCCTCCGTGAACTGCTCGCCGGCGGCCGCCGTGCGCTGGTCGTCGGCCACACCGACGAGGAGCGGGTGGTGCAACTCGCCGACACCCTCGTGCACGAAGGCGAAGGCGAAGGCGGCGAGGCCGAGCGCAAGCTACGTCCGGGCGACTCGCTTCTGGTCGACGGCAAAGCCGGATTCGCGTTGGAGCGGATCCCGAAGGCAGAAGTGGAAGACCTCGTCCTCGAAGAGGTTCCGGACGTCGACTACACGGATATCGGCGGACTCCGCCGACAGATCGAGCAGATCCGCGATGCCGTCGAACTCCCGTTCCTGCACAGCGATCTGTTCGCCGAGTATTCGCTTCGGCCGCCAAAGGGCGTACTCCTGTACGGCCCTCCCGGAAACGGTAAGACGCTCATCGCGAAGGCTGTCGCGAACTCATTGGCACGACAGATCGCCGAGCATCGCGGCGACGATGCGGCCGAGGCGAAGTCATACTTCCTGAACATCAAGGGCCCCGAGCTGCTCAACAAATTCGTCGGCGAGACCGAACGGCACATCCGGTTGATCTTCCAACGGGCACGAGAGAAGGCGTCGGAGGGGACACCGGTGATCGTGTTCTTCGACGAGATGGACTCCATCTTCCGCACGCGCGGGTCGGGCGTCTCGTCCGACGTCGAGACGACGGTCGTCCCGCAGTTGCTCAGCGAGATCGACGGTGTCGAAGGCCTGGAGAACGTGATCGTCATCGGTGCGTCGAACCGTGAGGACATGATCGATCCGGCCATCCTGCGACCGGGTCGCCTGGACGTGAAGATCAAGATCGAACGTCCGGACGCCGAGTCGGCGATCGACATCTTCTCGAAGTACTTGACCGTCGACCTGCCGTTGCATCCCGACGATGTCGCCGAGTTCGGCGGACAGCCGCAGGCCTGTGTCGACGAGATGATCCAGCGCGTCGTCGAGCGTATGTACGCCGAGACCGACGACAACCGATTCCTCGAGGTGACGTACGCAAACGGCGATAAAGAGATCATGTACTTCAAGGACTTCAACTCCGGAGCCATGATCCAGAACATCGTCGACCGCGCGAAGAAGTACGCGATCAAAGCGCACTTGGAGAGCGGTCAGCGCGGCCTGCGGATCGCCCATCTCCTTGACTCGATCCTGGATGAGTTCTCGGAGAACGAGGACCTCCCGAACACCACCAACCCCGACGACTGGGCGCGTATCTCCGGGAAGAAGGGCGAGCGGATCGTCTACATTCGGACGCTCGTCACCGGCAAGGGCAGTGGCGCCAGCCGCGCCATCGACACCGAGTCGAACACCGGGCAGTATCTGTAGTTTGCGGTAGTCGTCTCATTGAACGGCCGGTGGCGGGTCAGCCGCTAAGGTGATCTCCGATGAACCCTCACGAGATCACTCCGTTGCAGGTCCGCGTCGGTCAGGGGCAGCCGCGAACACTCCGGACATCGCCGGCCTCACTCGGGCGTACTCCGGACAACGAGATCGTCGTCGACCACCCCCTCGTTTCTCGGCGACAGCTGTCGATCGAGTGGTCAGGCGATGGGCGGTGGCATGTCATCGACGCAGGCAGCACCAACGGGATGTACGTCGGCGGGATCCGTCAGACCGTGGTCACCGTGGCCGGGGGTGCGCGCATCAACCTCGGTGACGCTCAGACCGGTCCGGTGCTCGAACTGACTCTGCTGCGGCCCGCCGCGCCGACGATGGTGCCGCCGAGCGGTCCGACGCCGGCTCCGCGGCCGGCGCCCTCGGCAACGCCGCAGCGGGCAGCCTCCCGCGGTGTAACGCCCCGGCCGCAGGCGCCACAGCGGTCGGTCGGCT
>NZ_JBQEDL010000025.1:0-58980 GCF_052106715.1 Gordonia sp. (in: high G+C Gram-positive bacteria) | reverse complement strand
GTGTTTCTCGTCGAAGACCGGTGTGCCGCCGTCCGTGGGATGCGTCAGATCCCAGAACCGGGTGAGCACGGCGACCACTGTGAGCACGACGCCGACCACCGTGCCGCGCAGGCGATCAGTCGCACCGAACACTGGTTCAGGTGCTGCGGGGCCGGGACGTGTGCCGAGGTCCTCGGTCTGCGGCCGACCCGCGGAGGGGTCGGCGTCGGCAGCAAGGGCAGTCGTCACCTCACACATGCTAGTCATTGCGTGCCGAAGTCGATTCGCCGCAGCCGACACGCCGCGTACAGTGATGAGGCTTGTGTGTCGATCGGTCGAGGTACGACCGCCGATCCGGCGCGTTGTGGAGTTGACGACGAGATTCGAGGTTGTAGCAATGGCACGGCTCACCCTGGAGGAGCGGCGTGAGGCGGCGATCGCCGCGGCACTGCGCGTCATCGCCGCCGACGGCGTGGAGGCCGCCACCACGCGGCGCATCGCGAGGGAAGCGAAGATGGGGCAGTCGAGCATCTTCTACGCGTTCTCCTCGCGCGACGAGCTGCTGGCCGCCGTTGTCGAGCACGGAGTCGCGCAGGAACTCGACTCCATGAACGGGTGGCTGGGGACCCTCGCCGATTTCCCGGTCGGCGACGCGACGATGGAAGACCTCATTCGCGCGGGCCTGCTCGCCTTCGCGGAGAACGCGATCACCGACCCCTCGCGACAACAGGTGCTGATCGGTCTCGCGCTGTACGCACGGCGGACGCCCGGACTCGAACATCTCGCCGAGCGACTGTACGACGGCTACTACGACATCGGTGCCCGCGTTCTCGACGAGGCTGCGCGGATCAGTGGATGCGTGTGGAGCCGGCCGACCGCAGACCTGGCACCGACAGTCATCGCGTTGTCGGACGGAATCACCTTGTGCTGGTTCGGCACCGGATCGCGCGAACGCGTGAACGCCGTCGTCGAGAGCGCCGTGACGTTGATTCTCGGCTACCTGGAGTGACGCACCCGGGTCGTCGCGGGACCCGTAGCCTGGACACCGTGGGTGCGGACAGCAGGGACGACGGTTACCGGAACAGCGATGAGGCAGGCGTGCTGATCCTGGCGGGCACCCCGATGGGCCGCCCCGACGACGCATCCGCCCGTTTGCGAGAAGCACTCGCGACCGCGAACGTCGTCGCCGCCGAGGACACTCGTCGCACCAAAGCGCTCGCGGCGTCGCTCGGCGTCGAGATCACTGGCCGCATCGTCAGCTACTACGACCAGGTCGAAGCCGCTCGCGCACCGAAGCTCGTCGCCGAGATCGGGGCAGGGGCGAGGGTGCTTCTCGTGACCGACGCGGGCATGCCGTCGGTGAGCGACCCCGGCTACCGTCTCGTCGTCGCCTGCGCCGACGAGGGGCTGCGCATCACCTGTCTTCCCGGCCCGTCCGCGGTCACCACGGCGCTCGCGTTGTCGGCGATGCCGTCCGAGCGGTTCGCCTTCGACGGCTTCGCGCCGCGCAAGCCCGGAGCCCGCCACGACTGGCTGTCGAGTCTGCGCACCGAGCAGCGGACCGTCGTCTTCTTCGAGTCGCCGCACCGGCTGGCGCAGACGCTCGCCGACGCCGCACAGGTGCTCGGTGACGACCGTCGCGCCGCAGTGTGCCGAGAACTAACCAAGACATACGAGGAGGTCCGCCGCGGCGGGCTCGGCGAGCTCGCCCAGTGGGCGGTGGACGGGGTGCGCGGCGAGATCACCGTCGTGGTCGCCGGCGCCGCAGCCGTGGACGAGACAGCGTCCATCGACGACCTCGTCGTGCAGGCTCAGGCATCGGCAGACCGCGGAGTCCGACTCAAGGACGCCTGCGCTGATGCGGCGGCGGGAACCAGTTTCTCCAAACGGGACGTGTACCAGGCGGTGCTCGCCGCGCGCGAGTAGAGCACTCCCGTGCCACACGGGTGCGTTCAATGCTGTTCCCGGGTCGGTTCAGGGTATGTATACACACGTGCTCCAGAGAACGATCCGAGGTCTCAATCCGGCGAGCTTCGCGATGGTCATGGCCACCGGAATCGTCTCCGTTGCGATGCATGTCCAGGGGTGGACCGCACCGTCGGCGATCCTCATGTGGGTCGGCGCCGTCGCGTACTGCGTCCTCGTGCTCGCCTATCTTGACCGGTTCGTGCGATATCGCGCGGCGGTCGCCGTCGACCTGCGAATGCCGACACGGACGTTCGGATTCTTCACCTTCGTCGCGGCCACCGGCGTTCTCGGCGACCGAGTGCTTCTCGACGGGCACGTCGGAATCGCCGAGGTCGCACTCGGCGTCACCGCGGTCAGTTGGCTGATCCTCGGTTACGTCCTCCCGGCGACAGCGTTCGTCGCGCGGGGCGACGAGGCCCCGCTGCGGCGCGCGGACGGCAGTTGGTTCGTCTGGGTGGTGGCGACACAGGCGGTGGCCGCCTGGCGTCGAGTCTGCAGCCGAGGCTCCCCGGCCTGGGCACCGAGTTGGCGTTGCTCGCCGTATCCTGCTGGTCGATCGGCGTCTTCCTATACGTGGCGGTCGCCGTCTTCGTCGCGGCACGACTCCTGCTCGCGCGCCCGGCACCCGAAGACGTCTCGGGTGCGTACTGGGTGGCGATGGGGGCGACGGCGATCTCAGTGGTTGCCGGCTCGCACGTGGAGACGATGAAGCCCGTGCCGCTCACCGAGGTCGTCGGTCCGACAGTCGCCGCGGGGACGTTCCTGCTGTGGGCGTTCGGCACCTGGTTGGTGCCCGCGCTGCTCGTCGCCGGATACTGGCGTCACGTCGTCCACCGCGTGCCGCTGCGCTACGAGGTCGGCCTGTGGACCATCATCTTCCCTCTCGGCATGTACGGCGTGGCCAGCCGTACCCTCGGCACCGCGCACGACCTGCCGATCGTCAACGGCATCGGAAACGCCGAGATCTGGCTGGCGTGCCTCGCGTGGGTCGCCACGTTCTGCGCGATGGTGGTCACGCAGGGGCGGCTGCTGGTACGGCGCCCGCCATTTGACGCCCAATCACCTGCGAGTCAGTGAGGCGTCGACGGTCGCGGCAGCCTTGTCCAAACATTCCTGCCATTCGACGTCGGGATCGGAGTCGGCGGTGATGCCGCCGCCGACGCCGAGCGTCAGCGCGCCGTCGACGGCGACGGCCACGGTGCGGATCGCCACCGAGAGATCGAGGAGGCCGTCGGGCCCGGCGATGCCGACGGCACCGCAGTAGACCCCGCGTTCGTGTTCTTCCCAGTCAGACAGCAAGGCCGCGGCTCGGATCTTCGGGGTGCCGGTGACCGACGCGGGAGGCATCGTCGACGCCAGCAGCGCGTCGTTGCCCACGTCGGACGGCAGGGTGGCCTGCACCGTCGACACGAGATGCCAGACGCCCGGCGCGCGAACCACCGAGAGGAGTTCGGTGACCTGCACGGACCCGGTCGTCGCAACGCGCCCGAGATCGTTGCGGACGAGGTCGACGATCATCACGTTCTCGGCGATGTCCTTCGTGGACGCCGCCAGCACCGACGGGTCGACGTGGGCCGGCGCCGTGCCCTTGATGGGGGAGGAGGAGACGACGTCGCGCCGTCGGTCGAGGAATTGCTCGGGGGAGAAACTCGCGATCGATCCCCACTCGCCCGACAGCCATGCGCCCTTCGCGGGGGCGCCCGCAGCAGCGACGTCGCAGAAGAAGCCGAGTGGGTCGCCGTCGAGCACTCCGGTGAACCGTGTGCAGACGCACGCCTGATAGATGTCTCCGTCGACGATCGCGTCGAGGCATCGGGCCACCGCGTCCACGTGGGGTTCTTTGCGTGGCGGCGTCCACGAGGCCGCCCACGGGAGCGGGTGGGCAAGCGGTTCGTCGAGGCATTCGGCGACCCAGCCGGGACACGACGAACCGTCGACCGACTCCCAGATCCAGGCGCCCTCTCGTAACAGGAGGAGGCCGTCGCAGAGTCCGCCGACCACGTCGGGTGGCTGGCCGGGCGGAGCGTACGAGAAGGCGCCGAGCCAGAAACGGTCCGGTCGGTCGGGTGGACCGACGCCGGAGCGGACGTCGATCGACGGCGCGATCACCGCGTCAGCGTCGAACCACCGACCGACCAGGGCGGCAGGCGGCGGGCGGCCGTCGATCACGGTACGGGCCCGCAACGCGGCCAGAACGTCTAACGGGGAGGCAACGACCATGGTGGATTCGACTCGCTTCGATCGCTCGCCGGGCGCAGCGACGTCTAGACCTCGTGGCGCGGGAACACCGGGTGCGGCTTCGGGAGGACGGCGCCCGGGGCCAGACGATCGGTGGCGGCGGCGAAGGTTCGCGCGTCGGCGTCGATCGCCAGTAGGTCAAGCAGGGTCGCGGTGGACGCAGGCATCGTGGGCTGTGCCAGCAGTGTCACGATCCGCACCACCTCGGCGCATACGTACAGAACGGTGCCGGTCCGCTCGAGGTCCGTCTTGGCGAGCTTCCACGGCTCCTGCGCCGAGATGTAACGGTTCGCGTCGGCGAGCACCGACCACAGCGCTTCCAGGCCCAGATGGATGGCCTGCGAGTCGAAGTGGTCGCGCACCTGCTCGAGCAGGCCGTCGGCGGTGTCGAGCAGCGCACGGTCGTCGGCGCCGAACTCGCCGGGCTCCGGAACCGTCGAATCGAAGTACTTGCCGATCATCGACAGAGTTCGCTGCGCGAGGTTGCCGTACTCGTTGGCCAGATCCGCGTTCTTCCGGGAGACGATGGCCTCAGCCGAATACGAACCGTCCTGCCCGTACGAGACCTCGCGGAGAAAGAAGTAGCGGACCGGATCGAGCCCGAACTCGGAGATGAGAGCGTGCGGATCGACGACGTTGCCGATCGACTTGCTCATCTTCTCGCCCTTGTTGTTCAAGAAGCCGTGCGCGAAGACGCGTCGGGGCACCGGAATGTTCGCGCTCATCAGGAACGCAGGCCAGTACACGCAGTGGAACCTGATGATGTCCTTACCGATGATGTGCAGGTCGGCAGGCCAGTATCGCTCCAACGTCTCCGGATCGTCGGGGAAGCCGACGCCGGTCAGGTAGTTGGTGAGCGCGTCGACCCACACATACATGACGTGTTCGGGGCTTCCCGGGACTCTGACGCCCCAGTCGAACGTGGTGCGCGAGATCGACAGATCGTTGAGTCCGCCCTCGACGAACCGGACGACCTCGTTGCGGCGTGTGTCCGGTCCGATGAACTCCGGGTGCTCGCGATACAACTCGAGCAACGGCTCGGTGTACTTCGACAGCCGGAAGAAGTACGTCTGCTCTTCGGTCCACGTCAGCGTGTGGCCGTTCTCGGTGGCGATGCGGTCGCCGTCGTCGTTGACGCTCGTCTCGTCCTCGGTGAAGAACGCCTCGTCGCGCACGTCGTACCAGCCGGCATACGAGTCGAGGTAGATGTCGCCGGCGGCCTCCATCCGCTTCCAGATCTCCTCCGACGCCCGATGGTGGTCGTCGTCGGTGGTGCGGATGAACCTGCTCAGATCGGTGCCGAGCGCGGTGTGCAGCGCTTCGAATCGGTCGGAGTTGCGTCGGGCAAGGTCGGCGGTGGACACGCCCTCGGCCAGCGCCGTCTGCTGCATCTTTTGACCGTGCTCATCGGTGCCCGACTGGAAACGCACGTCGTAACCGTCGAGCGCCTTGAATCGGGCGAGTACATCCGCCGAGATGAACTCGTACGCGTGTCCGATGTGCGGGGCGCCGTTCGGGTACGCGATGGCTGTCGTGATGTAGAACGGACGAGCGTGCCCGGAAGATGCGCCTGCGGCGGGAGCGTTGACCATAGTGTTCCCAAGGATAGTCGCCGCGAGATGGTCAGAGTGAGCGGCGGTACGGCTCGCACCCCGCGGGCGCCGCGGGCGGGTGTTTCGGCGTCGGCTGCTCGATCGCCTTACGGACCGGGGTGTCGCCGAGAATGAAGCGTTCGCCGTGGTGCGCGAGTTCGATCGTTGGACCGGACATCAGGCGGTACGTCGCCGATTCGGAGTCGACGGCGACGATGATCCGTGACTCGCGGACCACCATGCGGAAACTCATGTAGCTGAGCTGACGCGGGAGCTGCGGCGCGAACGTGATGGCGCCGCCGAAGTCACGCATGCCGCCGAACCCGGCCACGCAGTCGGTCCACGCGCCCGCGAGCGCCGCGATATGCAGACCGGACGAGACATTCGAGTGCAGGTCGTGCAGGTCCGTGAACACCGATTCGCTCATCAGATCGTAAGCGAGGTCGAGGTAGCCGACCTCGGCCGCCGCGACCGCTTCACAGCACGCCGACAGCGACGAGTCGCGCACGGTGATCGGATAGTAGTAGTCGAAGTTCGCGAGCTTCTGTGCGGGCGTGAAGTGGTCGCCGAACAGATACATGGCGAAAACGAGGTCGGCCTGCTTCACGACCTGTTTGCGGTACAGGTCGTAGTACGGGTAGTTGAGCAGCAGCGGGTACCGCCCGCGGGAACGCTCGAAGTCCCACGGCGCGAGCAGGGTGAACGCCTCCGACTGCTGGTGGACGCCGAGCGACTCGTCGTACGGGATGGCCATGTCGTCGGCGCACGAGGTCCACAATGCCGTCTCGGCGGCCGCGACGCCCAGACGTCGGGCGACGCTCGGGTGCCGTCCGACGGCGGTCACCGCGTCTCGCAACGCCTGCTGCGCGGCGAGGTTGGTGAACAGGTTGTTGTTGACGATCGCCGTGTACTCGTCGGGACCGGTGATCCCGTCGATGCGGAAGCGGCCGTTGGCGTCGTGGTGGCCGAGCCCGGTGAAGAAGCGTGCGATCTCGGTGAGGAGTTCTACGCCGCACTCGATCTCGAATGCCTCGTCGCCGGTGGCGCGGATGTACCGGGCCGTCGCGTTCGCGATGTCGGCCGACACATGGACACCCGCGGTGCCGGCGGGCCAGTAGCCTGAGCACTCGTCGCCGTTGATCGACCGCCACGGGAACATCGTGCCGGTCTCGCCGAGTTCGGCTGCGCGTGCCTTGGCTTTGTCCATGGTGCCGTGACGCCACCGGAGTTCTTCACCTGCGGCGGCGGGCACCGTGTAGGTGAGCATCGGCAGAACGAACGTCTCGGTGTCCCAGAAGGTGTGGCCGTCGTAGCCCGGACCGGTCAGCCCCTTGGCTGGGATCGCGCGGGACTGTCCGCGCGCTCCCGCCTGCAGCACGTGGAACAGCGAGAAGCGGATCGCCTGCTGCATCTCCGAATCGCCGTCGACCTCGACGTCGGCGTCGGCCCAGAAATCGTGGAGGTACTCCTCCTGTTCGGTTTTCAGTGCGTCCCAGCCGGTTTCTCGAGCCATCGCGATCGCGGCGTCCACCTGGGCGCGGAGTGCCGGCACGCTGCGGCGCGCCGACCAGCCGTAGCCGAGGAACTTGGTCAGGACGATCTTCGAGCCCTGTGGAACCGCTGCGGCCACGGTGAGGCGGGCGAGGTCGCCGTCTGCGCGGATCGATGTGTCTCCGCTGGCAGGCAGCTCGATCTCGTGATCCATCGCCGCGGCCACGGTCAACGCCGAACGCCTCGTGTGGTGCACGAGCACCGCCGAATAGTCCTCGCAGTCGGCGAGGTCGGCGACCAGCGGCTTGTCCAAGGCCGCGCTCAAGCGCGGATCGTCGGCAGCGGATTTGCCGCCGGGGCCGCCGATCGGCTCGTTGGCGAGCAGGTCCGACTGGAGTACGAGCTTCATGTCCTCGCCGATCGGCTCCACCTCGTAGCGGATCGCGGCGACAGTTCGTTTAGTGAAGGAGACGAGTCGTTCGGACCGAATCCGCACGGTGCGCCCGGTCGGCGAGGTCCAGAGGGTCTCCCGCTTCAGAGTGCCGGTCTTGAAGTCCATGACCCGCTCGTGTTCGACGGTGCTGCCGTAGCGCAGGTCCATCGGCTCGTCTTCGACGAGGAGTCGGATGATCTTGCCGTCGGTCACGTTGACGACGGTCTGCCCGGCTTCCGGGAATCCGTAGCCGCTCTCGGCGTAAGGGAGGTCACGCGTCTCGTAGAAGCCGTTGAGGTACGTGCCGGGCACATCGACCGGCTCGCCTTCCTCGAACGTGCCGCGCAGGCCGATATGACCGTTCGAGAGCGCGAAGAGCGCTTCGGTGCGGCCGATGGTGTCGATGTCGAAACCGCGCCACCGCAGTTCCCACGGGTGCACGTCGAAACCATGGTCGGGGCGGGTGCCGTGGGTCGGCACATGCATCGTGTCCGAGTGGCTTGAGGTGTCGCCGTGCGTGGTGTGCGCGAGATCGGCGGCGATCGGGTCCGTCACTGGCGGGGTCCTTCCGCTCTACAGGAGGTCGTCGAGGTCTGTCACGACGATAGAGGCGCCGGCGGCTCGCATGGAGTCGGCCTGGTCGCCGCCGACACGATCGATGCCGACGACGTAGCCGAACCCGCCCGCTGCTCCGGAGGCCACGCCGGAGATGGCGTCCTCGAAGACGGCGGCGTGCACGGGGTCGATGCCCATCAGTTGCGCTCCGCGCAGATACGAGTCGGGGGCAGGCTTGCCCGCGAGGTGCTCCTCGACGATCGTGTTCCCGTCGACGCGGTGTTCGACGAACTGGGAGAGATCAGCCGCGTCGAGGACTCGCGCACCGTTCTTCGACGACGTGACCACAGCGATCCGTAGCCCGGCCTCGCGCGCGGCGTTCAGGTAGCGCACCGAGCCGGGGTAGGCGGTGACTCCGTCGTGGTCGAGAACCTCGAGGAACTCGGTGTTCTTCGACTCGGCGATCGTTTCGGCGGTGGCGTCGTCGACGTCTATGCCGCGGGAGTCGAGGAAACTGCGGACACCGTCGAGGCGGGGCCGCCCGTCGACGTATGCGAGGTAATCACGGTCGGTGAACGGTCCGGAATCGTCGCCGCGCTCGGCGAGGAACGCGTCGAACGCGTTCTTCCAGGCGGACTTGTGGAGGACGGCGGTCGTCGTCAGGACCCCGTCCAGGTCGAAGAGTGCGACGGTGACATCGTCAGGTAACCCCAGCATCGATACGAGGCTACCGGGCCGAGCCGTCCCGCGCGCGTCGGCCGAGCGGCCGCGCCGACCCGGCACCGCGCGATTGCAGGCCCGGGTCGTCGATGCGGCACAGTGGTCTCGTGAGTTCCAGCAGTAAGAAGAACCGCCGTAGTACGCCGCCACCCGATCCGACGCCGTTACCCGGCCTCATCGACGCGCACACACACCTCGCCGCGTACGGCGGGCGCACCCCCGAGGCCGTTCACGCCATCCTCGATCACGCGGAGGCGGTCGGCGTCTCGCATGTGGTGACCGTCGCCGACGACATGGTCGATGCGCGGTGGGCGCTGAAGGCCGCGCACTGGGACTCCCGAGCGTTCGCCGCCGTCGGGCTGCATCCGACCCATGCCGCCGACCTCGACGACGCCTCCCGCGCCGAGATCGAGGCGATGGTCGCTGACGAGCGGGTCGTCGCGATCGGTGAGACCGGCTTGGACTACTACTGGACGACGCGGTCGGACGATTGCGCGGCCCCGTCCGTTCAGCGGGACGCGTTCGCCTGGCACATCGATCTCGCCAAGCGGTCCGGCAAGACGCTGATGATTCACAACCGGGAGGCCGACCGCGATCTGCTCGACGTGCTCGCCGCCGAAGGCAGCCCGGACACGGTCGTGATGCACTGCTTCTCCGGAGATCGTGCGATCGCCGCCGAATGTGTAGATCGAAACTACTACTTGAGCTTTTCCGGGACTGTGACCTTCGCCAACTCCGACGAATTGCGTGCCGCAGCCGATATCACCCCGACGAGGCTGATGTTGGTGGAGACGGACGCCCCGTTCCTGACCCCGCATCCCTATCGTGGCCAGCCAAATCAGTCGTATTGCCTCCCGTATACGGCGCGCGGTCTGGCGGCGGTGAAGGGGCTCGAAGACGAGGAGATCGCGACGATTCTGGGCGCGAACGCGGCGCGTGCGTACTCGCTGTCGTTGCGGTAACCACCACCTGTTCGTTACCGTATCGTGATCCCGGAACTAGTCAGGATGTTGAGCCTTGTCTGTCTTCACACGAATTAACACGTCTACCTCGGTGCGTGCCCGCCTCGCGGTGGCCGCTGTTGCCTCCACGGTGGCAGCCGGTGCCGTCACCGGTGCCGTCATGCATCGAGAGGTGACTCTCGCCGTCGACGGTGAGCAGACCACCGTCAACACGATGGCGTTCTCCGTCGAGGACGTTCTCCGTGAGAACGGCGTCGAACCGGCGAGCGGCGACTTGGTCAGCGCTCCGCTGTCGAGCTCGTTGGCCGACGATCAGACGATCGCGGTCGATCGCCTCAAAGAGGTGACGCTGCTTGTCGACGGCAAGCCGGAGACCGTCACCACCAACGCTTCGAACGTGCGTCAGGTCCTCGTCGAGCACGGGCTGGCTTCCGGAGCTGTCGACGACAGCCTCGACGCTCCACTCCCCGTGAAGGGCGCCGACCTCGATGTGACGCTGCCCAAGCGTGTCGTCCTGCGTGACGGCTCCGACGTCTCGCGCCCGACGATCGCCGCGAAGACCGTCGGCGAACTGCTCAACGCCGCAGGCGATCCGCTCTCGCCCACGGACAAGGTGTTCCCGGCCGCCGATACGGCGGTCCGCAAGGACATGGTCATCAAGGTGACTCGCATCAAGACCGAAGAGGTCACCGTCGACGAGGTCGTGAAGTCGCCGGAGATCGAGAAGAAGGACCCCGAGATGACCTCGGGCAAGCGCGACGTCACCAAGAAGGGCAAGCCCGGCAAGTCGAAGGTGACGTACAAGATCACCACTCGCAACGGCAAGGTAGTCAAGAAGACCAAGGTGTCTGAAGACGTCATCGAGAAGCCGACCCCGAGCACGGTCACCGTCGGCACCAAGCCCGGCGCACCGCACGTCCCCTACGGCGTGTGGGACCGTCTCGCGCAGTGCGAGTCGACCGGCAACTGGGCGGTCAACTCCGGCAACGGTTTCTATGGCGGTATCCAGTTCGATCAGAACACCTGGGACCGCTGGGGCGGCCAGGAGTACGCACCGCGCGCCGACCTCGCGACCCGTGAAGAGCAGATCGCGGTCGCCAAGAAGACGCAGGCCGCGCAGGGCTGGGGCGCATGGCCGTCGTGCACATCGCAGCTGGGGATGCGCTGACCCGCTGAACGTCGGGTCCGGTCTATCCTTGAGGTCTATGCCTCCTCGACTCCTCGGCCCCTCTGAGATCCGTGCACTGGCCGCGGACCTGGACGTCCGACCCACGAAGACACTCGGACAGAACTTCGTCCACGATGCGAACACCGTCCGGCGGATCGTCGCATCGTCCGGAGTGGGCGCCGACGATGTCGTCCTCGAGGTCGGGCCGGGGCTTGGCTCGCTGACTCTCGCGTTACTCGGTACCGCGGGACGTGTGGTCGCCGTTGAGATAGATCCGAAACTGGCGACGCGACTTCCGCTGACTGTTGCCGAGTATGCGCCCGACGAGGCCGACTCACTCGACGTGGTCACCGCGGACGCCCTCGTCGTCGAGCCCGCAGATCTCCCTGTCGCACCGACCGCGCTGGTCGCGAATCTGCCGTACAACGTGGCGGTACCCGTCTTGCTGAACCTGATGGCGCGGTTCCCGGCCATACGGACGGCGCTCGTCATGGTGCAGGCAGAAGTCGCCGATCGGCTCGCCGCGACGCCGGGCGGACGGATCTACGGAGTGCCGAGCGTGAAAGCCAGGTACTACGGCGACGTCGCCCGCGCCGGTTCGATCGGTAAGCACGTCTTCTGGCCGGCGCCGAAGATCGAGTCAGGGCTCGTGCGTGTGGAGCGCACCGACCGGTTCGGCACCGATCCGGAGCACCGTCGGCGGACGTTCGCCGCGATCGATGCGGCCTTCGCTCAGCGACGCAAGACGATGCGCTCGGCGCTGGCGTCGTGGGCGGGCAGCCCGGGTCGTGCCGAGGAACTCCTTCGCGCCGCCGACATCGATCCCCAGATCCGCGGCGAACGGCTCGCCGTCGACGACTTCGTCCGACTCGCCGACGCCGCAGCGGTCGCCGAACCCGCGGATATCCTCGAACCATGATGATCGGCGGAGCCACCGCACGAGTCCCCGCGAAGATCAACCTGCATCTGGGCGTCGGACCGTTGCGCGAGGACGGATTCCACGAGCTTTCCACAGTGTTCTGTGCGCTCGGACTGTTCGACGACATCACCGTTCGTCCCGCCGACCGACTGACCGTCACCGTCACCGGAGAGAACCGTCGTGCGGTCCCGTCGGACACGTCGAACCTTGCGGCCAAAGCCGTCATCGCGTTGGCCGAGCGGCTCGGACGTGAACCCAACGTCGCGGTCACCATCGACAAGCACATCCCCGTCGCAGGCGGGATGGCGGGCGGCTCGGCCGACGCTGCGGGAGCGTTGGTCGCGGTTGCACGACTCTGGCGCGTCGATCTGCCGCGCACGGACCTCATGGAGGTCGCGGCGACGCTCGGGTCGGACGTCCCGTTCTTGCTTGCGGGCGGGGCGGCGCTCGGCACCGGTCGTGGTGAGCGGCTGTTGCCCGTTCTGCATCGCGGTGAGTTCCATTGGGTGCTCGCGGTGTCGGGAAGCGGGCTGTCGACGCCCGACGTCTACCGTGAGCTCGACCGGCTGCGTGCCGCGGGCGACCGCAGGACCGATGCCGGGACCACCCGTCCGGACGAGCTGATGGTTGCCGTCGCGTCGGGCGACGTGCATGCGGTCGCTCCGCTGCTCCACAATGATCTACAGCCCGCCGCGTTATCGTTGCAACCGTTGCTGCGTCGGACCCTGCGGGCCGGACGTGAGGCCGGCGCTCTGGCGGGCATCGTCTCGGGGTCGGGCCCGACCTGCGCTTTCCTGTGCGCCGACGCCGACGCTGCGGTCCGCGTGGCCGCCGAGCTGTCCGGTTCGGGTGTGGCCAAAGCGGTGCGCACCGCGTCCGGTCCCGTCGCCGGAGCCAGGCTGATTCCCGTCGACGGCACCCGTTGACCGCGTTCCGCAGCAGCTCGAGCGACGGCCCCACTCCACGACGACCCCACTCCACAACGACCCCGACTCCACGACGACGCACTAGGAACTGATTATGGCCTCGGTCAACAACGGCACCAACACCGCGCTGATCACCGCGGAGCGGATCAGCAAGAGCTTCGGGATCGCACCGCTGCTCGACGAAGTGAGCGTCGGCGTACACGAGAACGAGCGGATCGGCGTCGTGGGTCTCAACGGTGGCGGTAAGACGACGCTGCTCGAGATCATCGCAGGCATCACTGAACCCGACGCCGGACGTGTGTCACGAGTCGGTGGCGCAGTGGTCGCGACAGTCACTCAGCGCGGCGAGATGCCTGCCGATCAGACAGTCGCCGATGTGGTCGTCGGAGTCGGGGTCGCCGAGCACGAGTGGGCGTCGGATCCGCGGATCCGCGGGATCATCGAAGGAATCGGTGTCGACGGACTCCTCGACCGGGAGGTGGGACGACTGTCCGGTGGGCAGCGTCGTCGTACCGCGTTGGCTGCCGCCCTGGTCACCGACGCGGATCTCCTGATCCTCGACGAGCCGACGAACCACCTCGACATCGAAGGCGTGCACTGGCTCGCAGAGCATCTGACCAAGCGTCGCAGCGCGTTGATCGTCGTGACGCACGACCGCTGGTTCCTCGACACCGTCGCTACGCGGACGTGGGAGGTCCACGCCGGGCGCGTCGACGAGTACGACGGTGGTTACAACGACTGGGTGTTCGCCCGTGCCGAGCGTGCGCGGCAGGCCGACGCGGCCGAGGAGCGCCGCCGCAATCTGGCGCGGAAAGAACTCGCATGGCTGCGCCGCGGCGCGCCGGCCAGGACGTCCAAGCCCAAGTACCGGATCGAGGCGGCCGAGAAGCTCATCTCCGACGTCCCGCCGCCACGTGACACCGTGGCCTTGTCGTCGTTCGCCAAACGGCGCCTCGGACGCGTCGCGATCGAACTGGAGGACGCCCGGCTCACGACGCCGTCGTCGGACGGTGAATCGGGCCGAGTCCTGTTGAACGACACCACGTGGCGGCTCGCGCCCGGCGAGCGGATCGGTCTGGTCGGCGTCAACGGCTCGGGGAAGACGACCTTGCTGCGTGCTCTCGCGGGGGACGTCTCCGTGGCACCGGGTAAGCGGATCGAGGGCAAGACGGTCTCGATCGGCTGGCTGCGACAGGAGCTCGACGATCTCGACGAGTCGTTGCGGTTGATCGACGTCGTCGAGTCCGTCGCCGGCTACATCATGTTGGGCGACAAGGAGATCTCGGCGAGCCAGCTCGCCGAGCGACTCGGGTTCTCGCCCGCCAGACAGCGCACACCGGTCGGCGACCTGTCCGGTGGCGAACGTCGTCGCCTGCAGTTCACTGCAGTCCTGATGAGTGAACCCAACGTGCTGCTACTCGACGAGCCGACCAACGACTTGGACATCGACACCCTGCAACAGGTCGAGGATCTGCTCGACTCGTGGGCGGGCACCCTCGTGGTGATCAGCCACGACCGGTATCTGATCGAGCGGATCTGCGACTCCACCTGGGCGCTGTTCGGCGACGGCGAGCTGACGAATCTGCCGCGCGGTATCGAGCAGTACCTCGAGCGGCGGGCCTCAGACGACAAGAAGCCGACCAAGACCGCTGCGAAGACGTCGTCGGCGAGCAAGGTATCGAGCCGCGGCGACTCGTCCGACGACAGCACCGTGACCCCCGCTCAGCATCAGGCGGCTCGCAAGGAGTTCAACGCCGTCGAACGCAAGATGGAGAAGCTGTCCTCGCAGGTAGCGAAGCTGCATGACGAGATGGCGGCCCACGACCAGAGCGACTACACAGGCCTCGGCGAACTCACCGAGAGGCTGCGGGCCGCGGAGTCCGAGACCGAGCGACTCGAAGAGCGTTGGTTGGAACTTTCGGAGATAGTCGGCTGACGTAGCGTGGTCACCATGTCTTACATCCGTACTTCTGTGAGCAACGGCGTCGGCGAGATCATCCTGGACCGACCGAAGGCCCTCAATGCGCTCGACCAGTCGATGATCGACGACCTGCATGAGACCCTCACCGCGTGGGCCGACGACGATTCCGTCGAGATCGTCCTGGTCACCTCGTCGAGCGACCGCGCGTTCTGTGCCGGCGGAGATATCCGCGCCATCCGCGACAGCGCGCTGGCAGGCGACACGGCCGCTGTCACCAAGTATTTCGCTAGCGAGTACCGCGTGAACCAGTTGATCGCCGAGTACCCGAAGCCCTATGTCGCGTTGGTCGATGGAGCGGCCATGGGCGGTGGCCTCGGCATCAGCGTGCACGGCGAGATCCGGGTCGTGACTGAGAAGGCCCTCATTGCGATGCCGGAGACGGCCATCGGCTTCTTTCCGGATGTCGGGGCCAGCTACTTCCTCCCGCGTCTGCCCGCAGGCGTCGGCATGTGGCTCGGGTTGACCGGGGCGCGCGTGCGTGGCTCGGACGCCGTCGCCATCGGCCTCGCGACCCACTACGTGCCGTCCGACCAGCTTGCCGGAGTCGCCGACGTCATCCGATCCGGGGCAGGTCTCGCCGAAGCGTTGGCCGATCACCGTGACCCGGTCGAGTCGACTTTGCCGCTCGGCAAGATCGCTGACTACTTCGGCGACGTGAGCGTCGACGCGGTGGCCGGTGGTCTACGTGGCGCGGTCGGTGACGACTGGGCGGAGGAAATGGTGGCGCTGCTCGACTCGGCGTCGCCGACGAGCCTGTTCGTCACGGCGCGACTGCTCGAAGAGGGCGGATCGTCGTCCCTGGCCGAATGTCTCGAGCGTGAACTGTCGACGGCGGAGAAGATCACCGCGCACCCTGATTTCGCCGAGGGCGTCCGTGCGGTGCTCGTCGACAAGGATCGGAATCCGTCGTTCGTACCGCCGACGATCGACGAGGTGTCGCCGGAGGCCGTCGCCGAGATCGTCTGACGGCTACCGCCGCACGTCGAAGCGCCCCGTCAAGCGCGCCGTGAGGGGTGCGGGTGTCGGCGCGGGATCCTCGTCGTACGGAACGTCGTCGGACGGGGCGAACGGATTGGCGTCCTGGGAGATGGCCTGTGCGCAGGTGAAGCGCCCGGCTGCGCGGTGCCCGCTCACCCTGGTGAGAGTCAACGAGCAGGCGGGTGCCGTGTAGTAGATGCCGTCGACGGATACGCCGACCATCGCACTGATGGGGTCCGTCAATTCCCCGACGTCCCGTGAATCGGGCGTGCGCTCTCCGGTGAGCGCCGACGCGAGGAACTCGAACTGGCCGCCCTCGCCGTTGCCGCCCGAGAACGTGAACAGCAGGGAGTCGGGCGCTATTTCGACGGAGTCGTTGCCCCATTTGGCGAACTCGACGCACTCGTCGGGTCGGCCGTCGGACGCGTCGATCGAGACTTGCATGACGCCGCGGGAGTACTTCAGCCCGGATGTCCTGCCTATCCCGTACCCACTGCGGTCCACCTTCCCCGTGGGCGTCGGAGCATCGCAGTCGGCGAGGGGCAGGCGGGGTGCTTCAGACGGCTCCGACGGATGCGTCGACTCGTCGGCCGGGGAGGTGCCGCACGAGGTGAGGACAGCGACACAGGTGAAGACTCCTGCGGCCACCTGCGCTGGCGCCCGATGCCTGCGCATGTCAGTCGGCTGCGGCGACGAGCGGCTCCAGGAGGAGGTCCTCGTGTTCCTTCTCGATGTACTGCAGACGCCACTTGTCGCTGAACAGTGCGAGAATCGCGCCGTCGGTGCGGGTGAAGACTTCGACGCCCCGCTGTCTGGCCAGTTCGGGTGCGCTCGCTTCGTCCGTGCGCCGCGCCAGCGAATAGCCGAGCGGTTCGATCACGGTGTCGACATTAAACTCGGCTTTCATTCGGGCCGTCACGACTTCGAACTGCATGGGTCCGACGGCCGCGAGGACCGGTGAGGCGTCGCCGCGCAGGTCATTGCGCAACACCTGGACGACGCCTTCGGCGTCGAGCTGGTCGATGGCCTTGCGGAACTGCTTGTACTTGTCGGCCGTCGTCACGCGCAGCGACGAGAAGTGCTCGGGAGCGAACGAGGGGATCGGCGGGTACCGGACCTTGGGATCGAGGTACAGGGTGTCCCCGGGGGCCAGCGCCATCGCGTTGACGAGTCCGACGACGTCGCCCGGATAGGCGGTGTCGACGGTGGCCCGGTCGCGGCCGAAGACGGCTTGCGCGTACTTCGTGGCGAACGGCTTCCCGGTCTGCGCATGGTTGACCACCATGCCGCGCTCGAACTCGCCCGACACGATCCGCATGTAGGCCAGGCGGTCGCGGTGCGAACTGTCCATACCGGCCTGCACCTTGAAGACGACCGCGCTGAACGGGTCGGTGACCTCGCGCGTCGTGTCGTCGATCGCGACGCGTCCGCGCGGCGGGGGAGCGAACTCGACGAGCGCCTCTAAGAGTTGGCGCACACCGAAGTTGAGCATCGCCGAGGTGAAGATCATCGGCGACGTCTGGCCGGCCAGGAACATCTCCTGGTCGTGGTCCTGACCGAGTTCGCCGAGGAGTTCGCTCTCCTCGGACGCCGCGGTCCACGCCGCGCCTTCGGCGTCGCGCGCGGTGTCGGCGTCGAGGATCTCCTCGGGCGCCACCTTCGCGCCGCCCGCGGTGCGCGTGAACTTGATGTACTCGCCGGTGCGGCGGTCCAACAGGCCGCGGTAGTCGCCCGCGATGCCGACCGGGACGTACAAGGGCGTCGGGATGAGGCCGATGCGCTCACTGATCTCATCGATCAGTTCCAGCGGGGTCTGCCCGGGACGGTCCCACTTGTTCACGACGGTGATCACCGGGATGCCGCGGTGACGGCACACCTGAAACAGCTTCAACGTCTGGGGCTCAAGGCCTTTCGCCGCGTCGATGAGCATGACGGCTGCGTCGACGGCGGTCAGCACCCGGTAGGTGTCCTCGGAGAAGTCCGAGTGTCCCGGGGTATCGACCAGGTTGATGACGTGTGGGCGGTCTCCGGCGTCGCCTGCGGCCGCGTACTTGAACTGCAGGGCCGTCGAACTGACGGAGATGCCGCGGGCCTTCTCCATCTCCATCCAGTCCGAGACAGTCGAGCGGCGCTGGCCCTTGCCGTGGACGGCGCCGGCCTCACTGATCATGCGGGCGTGCAGCGCCAACGCTTCGGTCATGGTCGACTTGCCCGCGTCGGGGTGGGAGATGATGGCGAACGTGCGACGGCGTTTGACTTCACGCCCGATGACCTCGGAACTCACCCGTCTACGCTATCGGGCCAGAGGTTGCCGCGGCAAAAATCTCCTCGCGGCTCTCGTACCCCGGAATTCGTGTTGCACGATTGAACGTTCGATCGTGCAACGCGAAGTTTCGGCTAGAAGGCGGTATCAGCGGGTCATTCGAACGGGATCGGCGGCATCGTGACGACCTGAGCCGCGTAGCTCAGACCCGCCCCGTAACCGAGAAGCAGAGCGGTGTCGCCGGGTTTCGCGGTGCCAGTGGAAAGCATGGTCTCCATGGCGAGCGGGATCGAGGCTGCCGACGTGTTGCCTGCGGTCTCGATGTCGTTGGCGACGGCGGTCGTCTCCGGGAACTTGAGGCTCTTGGCGAGCAAGTCGTTGATGCGGGTGTTCGCCTGATGCGGGATGAACACGTCGATCTCGGACGCGTCGACCTTCGCGACGTCGAGAGCACGCTGCGCCGCCTTGCCCATCTCGAATGCGGCCCAGCGGAAGACCGCAGTGCCCTGGAGTCGGATGTACGGACGCTTCGCGTGGTCGTCGCCGTCGAGATAGCTGAGCCAGTCGATGTCCTGGCGGATCGCGTCGAACTGTGTGCCGTCGCTGCCCCAGACGACTGGTCCGAGGCCCTGCTTCTCGGTCGGTCCGATGACGACGGCGGCTGCACCGTCACCGAAGATGAAGCAGTTGCCGCGATCGGTCATGTCGAGTGTCACCGACAGCTGTTCGGCGCCGATGACGAGGACGTTCGTCGCGCTGCCGCCGCGAACCATGTCGCATGCCAGGGACATCGCGTAGCCGAACCCGGCGCAGCCGACGGTCACGTCGAACGCGGGAACTCCGTTGGCGCCCAACTCGGTCGCAATCTTCACAGCACCTGCGGGCGTCTGCAACAAGTGGGTGTTGGTCGCGAGGATCACGGCGTCGATGTCCGTCCCGGACAGGAGCGCGTTCGCGATTGCCGTGCGGCCGGCGTTGACGCCCATCTCGACGACCGTCTCGTCTCGTCGGGCGAAACGGCGCGACTTGATACCTGTTCGCGTGTAGATCCACTCGTCAGACGAGTCGATGTTCTCGCATATCTCGTCGTTGGTGACGACGCGTTCGGGTCGATACGCGCCGATCCCGAGCATGCCGATGTGTCGGATACCGGTCGCTTCGTGTAGTTCCACCATGGACGATCTCCTTCTGCGATCCCCGTCACTGATTCTTCACGGTCTCACGGGATCGGGCCTACCGGGAAGTACCGGCTACCGTGAACGGTATGTCTGCAGGTACGACCCGTCTGTTACTGCTGGGGGCGGTGCGTCTGTTCGAGCCGGTCAACGGGTACCAGATCCGCCGCGAACTCCTGTCGTGGCGTGTCGACGAATGGGCGAGCACGCGACCGGGCTCGATCTACCACGGTTTGCGCAGGCTCTCCGAGGACGGACTGCTGCGGGCGACGACTGTCGACGACGGTGGCCGAGACGTGGTGGTCTACGAGATCACCCCGGACGGGCGGTCGGTGCTCGAGACGATGATCATCGAGTCGATCGAGTCGGTGAACGTCTTCGACCGGAGAGCGTTCCTCGCCGCCTTCAGCCTGCTGCCGACGATCGGCGAGGCGCGCGCCCGCGCGGCGATGACCGCACGGCGGAGCGCATTGATCGAGGGGCTCGACGAACTCGTCGCGGGCCGGTCCGGCGAGTACTCGCCGCCGCATGCTAAACGCACCCTTGAGCTGTGGAGTCGGCTCGCCGGGACTGAACTCGACTGGATCGACAGTCTGTTCGTGGAGTGGGACGAGGGCGCGATGACCGAGACGTTCGATCGCTCGTGGGCGCCGCCCGTAGACGATCCCGGCACGCAGATGGTCGCCGACCGTGACCGGTACCTTCGCGCCTTGCGCAGATCCTGAGCGCACGGCCCGACGGCCTGGATAGACGGCGGACTGTCGGGGGCTCCTGCTAAATCTGTTGACACGTTTGACCGACACGAGAATCATGAGTCTAGTCAAATTTGAATATGACATGCATCTTAAGAGGAAGTGACTCCCGCATGATTCATGCCAGAGGTCTCGTTCAGATGTTCACGACGGGCAGAGGTAAACAACAGAAACAGGTCCGCGCAGTGGACGGCGTCGACCTCGACATCGCCGAGGGTGAGGTGGTCGGCTTCCTCGGACCGAACGGTGCAGGTAAGACGACGACTCTCCGCATGCTGACGACGCTCCTTCGTCCGACCGCCGGGACGGCGACAGTCAACGGCTTCGACGTCCTCGCCGAGCCGGTCCAGGTCCGCCGGAGCATCGGCTACGTCTCGCAGGCCGGATCGACGTTCTCGCAGGCGCTCGCGGGCGACGAGGTCAGCGACCACGGACAGCTCTACGGGATGTCGCGTCGCGACGCGGTGGCGCGGGGCAAGGAACTGTTCGCCCAGCTTCAACTCGACGGTCTGTGGACCCGCATGCCGAAGAACATGTCGGGCGGCCAGAAGCGTCGTCTCGACATCGTGATGGGGCTGATCCACGACCCGACCCTGGTGTTCCTCGACGAGCCGACCACCGGACTGGACCCGCAGGCCCGCGCCAACCTGTGGGAGCACATCGCCCGACTCCGCACCGACCGCGGAGCCACCGTGTTCCTCACGACCCACTATCTCGATGAGGCCGACGCGTTGTCGGACCGCATCCTCATCATCGATAACGGTCGTATCGTCGCCGCAGACACTCCGGAGAACCTGAAGTCGCAGGTCTCCGGCGACCTCGTCCGGCTCGAACTCGGTGATCGCGAGCACGTCCCAGCGGTTGCGCAGTCACTCGAGTCGGTCGGCACCGACGTCGAGATCGAGGGGGCCGCACTCAGTGCCCGCGTCCGCGGATCGGCACGGGTCGTTCCCGGTCTCCTCCGCGACCTCGATTCCCGCGGCGCGATCTTGGAGGGGATCGAGATCGTCAAACCGACGCTCGACGACGTCTTCCTCACGTTGACCGGTCGTTCGTTGCGCGACGACACACCCGCCGACACCTCAGAGAACGACGCGGTGGCGGCATCCGAGAAGGAGGCCGTGTGATGGCGTTCGCCACCGAGTCGTACGTCGTGTTCCGTCGTCAGTTGCGCATGAACTTGCGCAACCCGGCCTGGGTCCTCATCGGCATCATGCAGCCGGTGATGTACCTGCTGCTGTTCGGCCCGCTGCTCAAACCGCTCGTCACCCAGTTTCCCGGGGCGGGCGACAACGCGTACACGTTCTTCGTTCCCGGACTGCTTGTGCAGCTTGGGATCTTCGGCGCGATGTTCGCCGGATTCAGCCTCATCGGCGAGTGGCGCGAAGGCGTCATCGAAGCCGAGCGCGTCACTCCGGCGAGCCGGACCGCGCTCTTGTTCGGCCGAATCCTGCGAGACCTGCTGCAACTGCTGGTGCAGGCGCTCATCCTGATCGGGCTGGGCTACGTGATGGGTATGCGGGGAGCGGTCGCCGGCGTCGTGGTCGGCCTCGTCATCACCCTCCTCGTCGGCGGAGCGTGCGCCGCTGCGTCCAACGCTCTGGCGTTGACCACGAAGAGCGAAGACGTGATGGCTCCGGTCATCAACATGGTGATGATGCCGATCTTGCTGCTGTCCGGGATTCTCTTGCCGATGACCATCGGCCCCGAATGGCTGCAGCGGGTCAGTGACTTCATCCCGTTCCGCTGGATCACCGACGGCGTCCGCAGTTCGTTCTTGGGCGATGTGATGTCGTCCCAAGTCGGGTGGGGGCTGCTCGCAGCCCTCATTCTCAGCGCACTTGCCACCTGGTGGGGCACGTCGGTGTTCCGGAAAGAGAACGCCTGAGTCGGGAGAAGTGCGTGCGGGGCTTTTACCCGCCTCGCGCTACTTGAGCAGGAGGTGCTTGGCGAGCGGACCGGGCTTCGCGTCCTCGAGACCGTCGAAACTCGTGACTTTCGGCGCGGGCGGCAGGGTGACGACACCGCCCGCGTAGCTCAGGCCCGCGCCGAAGCCGAGGATGAGCGCCGTCGCGCCGCCCCCGGCCTTACCGGTGGCGAGGAGTTCTTCGATGGCGAGTGGAATCGAGGCCGCCGAGGTGTTGGCGGTGTTCTCGATGTCGTACGCCATCGGGAGATCCTCGGGGAAGCCCAGATTCTTCTTCATCAAGTCATTGATGCGGGCGTTCGCCTGGTGCGGGACGAACACTTCGATCTCCTCAAGGGTCGCGCCGGAGATCTTCAGCATGTCGCCGAGGGCCTTCGGCAGCGTGATCGCGGCCCATCGGAAGACGCTCGGCCCCGCCATGTTGATCACCATCCGGCCGACCGGGTCGGTCTCGGGATCCTTGCCCTGGTACTCGACTGCGCGTGCCATGTACGAGACGGTGTCGAAGTTCTGGATGATCGCTTCGGCGTGCTCGCCGTCGCTGCCCGATACCATCGGCGAGATACCGTTGACGTCGCTCGGCCCGACGACCACTGCTCCGGCACCGTCTCCGAAGATGAAGCCCGTCGACCGGTCGGTCACGTCCAGGCCGACCGACATGGTCTCGACGCCGATCACGACGACGTGGGTTGCACTGCCTGCGCGGATCGCGTCGGCGGCCACCCCGAGTGCGTAACCGAACCCGCCGCATCCGGCGGACACGTCGAATGCGGACACTCCGTTGAGGCCGAGGTCGTAGGCCACGAGCGGAGCGCCGTGCGGCACGTTGTACGGCCAACTGCTCGTCGCCATGATGACCATGTCGATCTGCTCGCGGTCGACCTCGGAGTTGTCGATCGCGCGTGCGGCAGCCGCGGTCGACATGCTGCGGATCGACTCGTCGCCGCTGATCCAGCGACGCGCGCGGATGCCGCTGCGCTCGTGGATCCACTGGTCCGATGAGTCCAGAACGGTGCAGAGTTCGTCGTTGGTCACCAGCCGCGCAGGCCGGTATGCGCCGATGCCCAACATAGCCACGTTCTGATGTCCTGACGGAGTAGCCAGTGTCGCCAAGATCTTCGTCCTTCGTTCGTCTATCCGACACCACGTCGTGTCGGAGCCCGGGTGGAATTCCCGGGTGGAATTCTACGTCTGCCCCTGTCGTCCGTTCAGTCCAGGGACGTCGGGTGCGCCTCGCGTGCGCGCAAAGTGATGAGCGCACCGGCGATCGAGAGTGCGCACGCCATAGCGAACACGAGCCAGAACCCGCCGACCAATGCGACCAGGCCTGCGCCGAGGACGGGGCCGAGCAGTTGGCCCAGCGCGGCGGCGACGTTGACGATGCCGAGGTCGCGACCATGGTCCTGCTCGTACGGCAGAAGGTCGGTGGCGAAGGCTAGGCCCGCTGTCGAGAAGGCTCCGTACCCGACCCCCATGATCGCAGCGGCGGCCAGTGTCGAGGCGAACGTCGGACTGGCCACGACGACGATTCCTGCGACCGACTGGACGATCGCTGCTGCAACAGTCAGTGCGCGACGATGCCCGAGCCGGTCGGCGATCAGACCGGACGCGATCGACGCTCCGACCACGAACACCGTGTAGACGACGACCAGGATCAGCAGATTGTCCTCGGCGGCGGTCTCGGCTTGTCCGAGGCCGTACAGCAGAAAGAACAGGAGCAGGGAGGTGCCGAGCGCGTTGCCGATATTCGTGACCAGGCGACCAGTCAGCAACCACGCGAAATCCTTGTCGCGCAAGGACGCCCACCTATCGTGGCGGTCGCCGACCGCGAGCAGTGTCCGTGGTGCAGCAGGGTCGGGAAGTCCGAACGCGGCCCACGTTCCGACGACGGCCATCAATACGGCGAGGACGAGGTAGCCCGGGAGGACGTCGAGTCCGAGTAGGACGATTGCTCCGACCCCGAGCACGATGCCGAGCGCCTGAGACGAGCCGACGGCCGCCGATGCGCCGCCGCGCCGATCGACCGGAAGTTGGTCGGCGATAAGAGCGCTGAAGGCCGCCGACGTGACGCCGATGCCGGTGCAGACGCCGACCCACGCTGCACCGACGAGCCACGGTTGGTGAGCGAGTCCGGTCAGAATGAGCGAGGCAGCGATCAGCCAGGTGCCGCCGAGCGCCCACACGCGGCGTCGGCCGCCGAGGACCGCGGGCAGCCGTGCGCCGTCAGTCCGGTCCGAGGCCGCGCCCGCCAGCGGGCCTGCGACGACTCCCGCGAGTCCGCCGATTCCCAGGATCAGACCGGACAGGACGACGCCGTGGATCCATTCGTCGTCGCCGTCGGACACCTGGTCGTCCAACTGCAATGGCAACAGCAGTTGCAGGGGTGTCAGTTGGACCATCCAGATGACGAGCCATGCGAGGGTGAACAGCGTCATCCAGCGGCGGCCGCCCGGCGCTGCCTGCTTCACTCGCGGTTCTTCGCGATCGCTCGGCGGTACCAGTCGTACGACGCTTTCGGTGTCCGTCGACCCGTGGCGAAATCGACGTGCGTGAGACCGAAACGCTGGGTGTAGCCGTCCGCCCACTCGAAGTTGTCCAACAGTGACCAGACTGTGTACTCGTCAACGCGGACGCCCGCGCGCATCGCGTCGCCGACGGCGCGGATGTGCCCGTCGAGGTAGTCGATGCGGTCGGCGTCGTCGATCATGCCGTCTGCCGTGTCCGGCTCGGGGAACGATGCGCCGTTCTCGCTGATGATCAGGGGAGGCAGGTTCGGGTATCGCCGGGAGAAGTCGATGAGGAGATCGCGGAGCGCTCTCGGAACGATCGGCCACTCTTCGCCGAAACCGGTCACCGGTGCCCCGGGCGTCGGGACGATCTCGAACGGGATCGGATTGTCGGGGCCAGGGGCGGTGACTGTGGTCGGGTTGTAGAAGTTGATCGCGTAGAAGTCCGGTGGTGTCGAGATCACGTCCAGGTCGTCGTCCACGATCGGCATCGTAATGTCGATTCCCGGTAGCTCCGGGTACGCGCCGGTGAGGATCGGATCGGCGAACAGACGATTGTGGATCGCGTCGTATGCGGCGGCCGCGGATGCGTCCTCAGCAGAGTCGTGGAGCGAAAGCACGTGGGTGTGATTGTTGGCGACGCCGACTGCCAGCGCGCCGTACTCGCGTAGGACGCGCGCGGCGTGGCCGTGCGCGAGCAACTGGTGATGGGCGGTCGGCAGGGCGTCGAACAGGAGGAACTCGCCGGGAGCGAGCGCGCCGATCGCATAGCCTTCGAGCGTGGTCATCGCTGGTTCGTTGACCGTATACCAGTTCTCGACACGGTCACCCAGTCGCTGGGCGACGAGTTCGGTGTAGTCGGTGAATCGGCCGACGATGTCACGCGCCGTCCAGCCGCCCGCCTCGTGCAGAGCGATTGGCAGATCCCAGTGATAGAGCGTCGGGAACGGCGTCACGTCTGCGGTCAGTAGGTCGTCCACCAGCCGCGAGTAGTAGTCGAGGCCTGCCGCGCTGCCCGGGCCGCTGCCGTCGGGTTGAACCCGCGTCCACGAGATCGAGAAGCGATAGCGATCGAGTCCGAGGCCTGCGGCGAGAGCGACGTCGTCCGCCCATCGGTGATAGCTGTCGGGGCCGGGTTCGGCGGTCGAGCCGTCGACCACTTTGCCGGGAGTCTCGACCCAGGTGTCCCACACCGATCGGCCGCGTCCGTCTGCCGTTCGCGCACCTTCCACCTGGAACGCGGCGGTTGCAGCGGACCATCGGATGTGGCGGGGGAGGACGGGAACGCCCTGCATACGGCTCCTTCGCGAACGACGATGTTGATCGATCGATCAATAGACGATCGAGATCATCATCGCCGATCGGCGAAGCTGTCGCGGGAAGTCGGCGAAATTGCCGGAAGTCACCAGGTGTGTACGACGTTCTGGGCGGCTTCGAGTCCCTGCTTCACCAGTAGTTCGGCGGCGTCGACACCGTTGGCGATCAGGAGTTCGACGTCGGCCTTCATCGCCGCCGGAAACGGCTTGAGAACGAAGCCTGCGGGGTCCTGGCGACCGGGCGGACGCCCGATGCCCAGGCGCACGCGCAGGTAGTCACGGGTTCCGACCGCGGATGTGATGGAGCGCAGGCCGTTGTGCCCGCCTTCGCCGCCAGCTTGCTTGAGCCGCACCTGACCGAAGTCGATGTCGAGCTCGTCGTGCAGCACGATCAGTTCCTCTGGCGTCACCGAGTAGTACGCGGCGAGCGGTCCGATCTGGCGGCCGGTCACGTTCATGTAGGCACGAGCCTTGGCAACCATGACCGGTTCGCCACCGATTCGGACGGTCGCGGTCTCGGCGCCTGAACGCTTGTGGACCGAGTATTTCTCGCCGTACGAGAAGACCAGGCTGTCGGCGACCATGGCGCCGATGTTGTGCCTGGTCTTCTCGTAGGTTGGACCCGGATTCCCGAGTCCGACGATGAGCTTCACTTACTCGTCGGCAGCCTCGTCGCCTTCGGCTTCACCCTCGGTCTCGCCTTCGGCTTCCTCGTCGGCCGCGACGTCAGCGAGCTGAGCCTCGTTCACCGCGACGATAGCGCTGTCGGCGCTGGTCACCAGGGTGACGCCCTCCGGGATGTTCAGGTCGCCCGCGGTAACGAGAGTGCCGGCCTCGGCGTTCTCGACGTCGACGACAATGCTCTCCGGGATGTGCATGGCCTCGGCCTCGACCTCGACCGAGTTGACTTCCTGCACGGTGAGCGTGCCGCCCATCGGGGTGCCCTCGACGAGGACGGGGATGTCGACAACGACCTTCTCGCCGCGACGGATGACGAGGAAGTCGACGTGCTCGACGTAGTCGCGCAGCGGGTGGATGTCGACCTGGCGGGCCAGGACGAGCTGGCTCTTGCCCTCGATGTCGAGGTCGATGACAGCGTTGAGTCCGTTGTTACGCAGGATGGCGTTCAGCTCCAGCTTGGGGAGCAGAAGGTGCTGCGGGTCGGTGCCGTGGCCGTAGACCACGGCGGGGACCAGGCCCTCGTTGCGGGCGCGACGGGCGGCGCCCTTGCCGCGGCCGGTGCGGACGGTGACGCTCAACGTCGGAGTCTTGTTCGCCATGTGATGTCCTCCAATAGATTTCGGTTCGGTGGCGCCGCAGCGAGCGGCATCGACACGCAGAACCTGATCACCCGAGCGGGCGTGGAAGACTCCGCAGTCGCGCCGATAACGGTGAACCGATCACCCTCGCCGAGACAACGGGAAAGAGCCTACCATGTGGGCATGACGTCACAGAATCCGGTTGACCTGGTCCGACACTTTCTGACCGGCCTCGCGGCCGGCGATGTGGAGTCGGCGCTCGCTGACGTCGACGACGGCATCGTCTACACGAATGTCTCGCTGCCGACGGTGCGCGGGAAGGCGAGGTTCGCGCCCGTCATGCGGGCGCTGGATCGCCCAGGTTTCGGATTCGACGTCCAGATCCTCGCGATCAGCGCGGACGCCGACGGTGTCGTGCTCACCGAACGCCTTGACGAACTGAAAGCGGGTCCGCTGCGCATTCGGTTCTGGGTGTGTGGTCGCTTCGAGGTCCGCGAAGGCCGAATCACGGTGTGGCGCGACTACTTCGACTTCCTGGACGTCACGAGAGGCTTTTTCCGCGCACTCGTCGGGGTTGTCGTTCCATCCGTCAACCGGAAGTTCGACGGCGTCGGCCGGTAGCCGATGCGCCTGGCCCGTGACAGGACGACGGGCATCTACACGATCTCGTCGACACTCTCGATCGGGCGGGCGAGGCGGGTGCCCTTGTCGGTGACGACGAACGGTCGTTCCACGAGGACGGGGTGTTCGACCATAGCGTCGAGGATCGCTTCGTCGGACGAATCGGCGAGTCCGAGCTCTTTGTACAGTGCCTCGCGTTTGCGGACCGCCTGGCGCGCGGTGAGCCCGGCATCGGCGAACAGTTTCGTGAGCTGCTCGCGAGTCCAACCTTCGGTCAGGTACTTGACGACGGTGACATCGATGCCGGCGTTTTCGAGTCTTTCAAGCGTTTTGCGCGACGTCGAACAGCGAGGATTGTGATAAATCGTTGCGTCCACGACTTCACCGTACCGCCCGCCGACAGGCCCACCAGACGTATTAGGCACGCTGACGACGAACGACGCCGCGAGCTCGTCGCGATCCGGGTGGCTCGGGACGGTTGTGGTGCTCGTCGGCGTCGTCGTGAGGGGTGATCGCTGCGGGTCGCGCAGCTGAGGGCTATGCGCTTCCGTTGAAGAGGCTGGTGACCGAGCCGTTCTCGAAGACCTCGCGGATCGTCCGAGCGAGCAGCGGGGCGATCGACAGCACGGTGAGGTTGTCGAACCGCTGGTCCTCCGGGATCGGGAGGGTGTCGGTGGAGATCACTTCGCGCGCACCGCAACTCGCGAGACGATCCGCGGCGGGGTGGGAGAACACTCCGTGCGTGGTGGCGATGATGACATCGCCTGCACCTGCCTCCTTGAGGACGTTGACGGCGCCGGAGATGGTGCCGCCGGTGTCGATCATGTCGTCGATGAGCACGCAGGTCTTACCGGAGACGTCACCGACGACCCGGTTCGACTTGATCTGGTTCGGCACATCGGGGTCGCGCGTCTTGTGCACGAACGCCATCGGTGCGCCGTCGAGCTCGTCGGCCCACTTCTCACCGACCTTGACGCGACCGGCGTCCGGCGACACGACGCAGATGTTTGAGGTGCCGTACTTGTTGCGGACGTACTCCGCGAGCTGACCCTGTGCGTGCATGTGGTCGACGGGGCCGTCGAAGAAGCCCTGGATCTGGTCGGTGTGAAGGTCGACCGTGATGATGCGGTCCGCGCCGGCGGTCTTGAACAGGTCGGCGACGAGTCGGGCCGAGATCGGCTCGCGGCCGCGGTGCTTCTTGTCCTGGCGGGCGTACGGGTAGAACGGCAGAATCGCGGTGATGCGCTTGGCCGACCCACGCTTGAGCGCGTCGATCATGATGAGCGTTTCCATGATCCACTGGTTCATCGGATACGGGCAGCTCTGCAGAACGAACGCGTCACTGCCGCGGACGGAGTCCTCGAAGCGAACGAAGATCTCGCCGTTGGCGAAGTCGCGAGCGGTCTGCGGGGTCAAAGGCACGCCGAGTGAGTCGGAGACGGCCTGTGCCAGTTCGGGGTGCGCGCGGCCCGCGAACAGCATGAGGTTCTTCTGGTTGTCAGTAGTCCAACTCATCGGCTAGCTCTTATTCTCCTGGTCTCGACCGTTCTGGGCTCGGATAGCCGCGTCTGCGGCAGCCGTTCCGGGGCGCTTGGCGGGCACCCAGTCTTCAATGATGCGCTGTGATCCAGCGCTCACCGATAGTGCACCCGATGGAACGTCCCCCCGGAGCACGGTACCCGCACCTGTGTATACGCCGTCACCGATCGTAAGCGGTGCGACAAACATGTTGTCCGAACCGGTCCGGCAGTGCGAACCGATGACGGTCTTGTGCTTCTCGACGCCGTCATAGTTGACGAAGACGCTCGACGCACCGATGTTCGTGTACTCGCCGATCTCGGCGTCGCCCACGTAGGTGAGGTGCGGAACTTTGGTGCCGGTGCCGATCTGCGCGTTCTTCGTCTCCACGAACGAGCCGATCTTGCCGGACTCGCCGAGTTCGGTGCCGGGACGCAGGTAGGCGAACGGTCCGACGGTGGCGCCCGCCCTGATATTCGCCTCGGAACCATGGGTGCGGACCACGGACGCTCCTTCACCGACGGTGACGTCGGTGAGGGTCGTCTCCGGGCCGATGACCGCGTCGTCGGCGATCACGCACTGCCCGCGCAGCTGGGTGCCCGGTTCGATGTGGACGTCCTGACCGAGGGTGACGTCGACGTCGATCCACGTGGTCGCCGGGTCGACGACAGTGACGCCGGCCAGCATGTGGCGTCGGACGGTGCGGCGGTTGAGCTCGGCTCCGAGATCGGCGAGTTGGGCGCGGTCGTTGCAGCCGGCGACGGCGGCGGGATCGTCGACCACATGCGCTCGCACTTCGCGGCCAGCAGTGCGAGCGATCTCGACGACGTCGGTCAGGTAGTACTCGCCTTGCGCGTTGTCGGTCGACAGGTTCGCGAGCGCTTCGCGTAGGACGGTCGCGTCGAACGCGTAGATGCCCGCGTTGACTTCGTTGATCGCGTGCTGCTGGTCGGTGGCGTCCTTGTGCTCGACGATGGCGGTGACCGAGCCGTCGGTGTCGCGGACGATGCGTCCGTACCCGGTTGGGTCCGCGACGACGAAGCTGGTGAGGGTCACGGCGGCCCCGTCATCGGCGGTGTGGGTCGCCACGAGGGCCGACAGCGTCTGCGCGTCGAGGAGCGGAGCGTCGGCGACGGTCACGAGGACGGTGCCCTCGAAGTGTGGGATCGCTGTCATGCCCGCGCGCGCCGCGTCGCCCGTTCCTGACGGGGAGTCCTGCTCGGCGATCAGAATCTGTCGACCGAGTTGCTCTGCAACCGAACCGATCTCGGCACTGACCTTCTCGCGTTCGTGGCTGACCACGCCGATGAGCGCGTCCGGCGAGATGCCATCAGCCCCGTGCATGGCGTGTCCCACGAGTGACCGGCCGCCGATGCGGTGCAGGATCTTCGGTGTCTTCGACTTCATCCGTGTGCCTGCTCCGGCGGCAAGCACGATGACCGCGACTCCGGTCTGGTCGGGCTGTCTGCTCATGGATGGGTCCTTCGCTTGAGACTGTTGACGCTGCCGGGGAAATCCTACGCACCGGGGTCCTCAAGCCGCCCATCGCTGGTCGAGCGTGACTCCCTACCGCTGGTCGAGCGGCGTCGAGACCCCTACCGCTGGTCGAGTGGGAGTCTGTGAGACAGCTTCGCTGGTCGAGCTGGAGTCTGTGAGACAGCGTCAACCGCTGGTCGAGCGAGAGTCTTCGCTGGTCGAGCGGAGTCGAGACCCCTACCGCTTTCGAAGCCCTACTCCTCGACGTACACCGTCACATCCGTCAATGCGCCGTCGGAGAACCTGCACATTGCGACTGCGTGGCCGTCTCCGTCGGACAGACTCGCAGTGACATAGTCGCCGGCGGAGATGAATTTCGACGACGTCCAGCCTTCGAGTCTCCCGCGGAGTGCCGCCGGTGCCTCGAGTCGTTCCGTACCGCACGTCACGGTCAGGTCGGCGAACCGTGCGAGCTCGGAATCGTCACTGCCGGTGACTGCGTCGAGAAAAGTCTGTGCCGTCTTCTTGCCAGCCGCTCCGACGCGTTTGAATCCGCGCGCGAAACCCAACGAGCCCGACAACCCCTGGTTCTTCAGGAGTCGCGCCGAAAGTCGCAACGACGACGGCAGCGCCCAGACGCCTTTGCTGCCGAACTGCGCGACCATCGTCGGCAACTCCCAGTGCGCATACAGGCCGCGCACGAGATCGTGGTCGGTCAACTCATACCGGAGATGCATGGGGACGGTGAGGATCACGCGGTCGGTCATGCGGATCTCGAGTTCCAGGTCGCGCATCACGGTGCTGCCGCACACCATGTCGTGCTTCGGGTGGAAGACGACGTCGTTGGGTGCGATGAAAGTTGCGATGAAAGTGTCGTAGAACCGGCCGAGCTGCTCGGGTCCCCGATGGATGTCCGAGCCGACGGGGTCGTTGACGATCCCGTCGGAGGCGAACAGCGACAACCACTTCCGCTTGTCGTGGACGGCGACGGCGGCAGGCGACTGTTCGACGAGCGATAGCATCTCTTCGCGGGTGGACACCGTGGGATTCTACCGCTGGTCGCGTGGCTCTTGCGTAGTCGGCCGAGTGGCTCTCTCGCCGTTGTCGAGCAGCGCAGCCGCCGCTGGTCGAGCGAAGTCGAGACCTCCTACCGCCGCCCGACGCGACCACGGCCACCCGCTGTGGCACAATCATGACGCAGCATTCCGCCGTGGTGTAATCGGCAACACTCCTGATTTTGGTTCAGGTATTCCAGGTTCGAGTCCTGGCGGCGGAGCAAATTAGCAGCTCATACGGGGTTTAGAGAGTCTCGAGAGGGTCGTTCAGGCCCCCGGATCCCGCACAAATCGCGCAGATGGAATCAGGTCCGCCCTTGTGACGCGGGATCGTGCGGGATCAATCGCTACAGAACCTCATTTACAGCAGTGCGCGCTAGGTCCCGCTTGTCGGGCCAGAAGTGGGTGTATGTTCGCAGCGTCTCATTCGCAGACGAGTGACCTAGGTATGCCTGTACCGATGCCACGTCCACGCTCTTCGCAATGAGCAAGCTGGCGTAGTAATGCCTCAAGTCATGCGGAGTCCAGTCTGCATCTGGCAGACACCGATGTAGCGCCGCCGCAAACGCTTCGGCGTACGTGGTGGACGTGTACATGCCGCCCGCGCGGGTTTGGAACACGGGTACATCCTTGCTCTCCCGATCGGTCGCGCGCTTCGCAGCTTGCACCGCGGTGGACGACATGTGCGTCTTCAGCATCGCCAGCGCCCGGTCGGGGATAGGTACGTCTCGCCGCGACGAAGGCGTCTTTAAGTCGGCCCACGTCCACGCCGCCGAGCGTGCGGACTGAACGCGCACACGGAGCGCCCTGCCTTTGAGATCCACGTCAGAACGGCGTAGGCCGCAGATCTCGCCGGGGCCCAAGCCTGTCGACGCCTGCAACGTGATCATCGTCGCGAGTGGCGTCTTGGCCGGTGTCGTCTTGCCGCGCCGCACGAACTTCGATGCGGCATCGACAAGGGCCAGCACGTCGGCGGTCGTTGGGATCTCGTCGGCACTCACGCCGTCGCGCTCTTCGGTACCTTTCGGCGGTCGGATCTTCGCGGCGGGGGACTTCGCGATGAGCGGCGGCGATGCGTCAACGGCCCGGTTCAGCGCCGTCTTGACGGTGCGCAGGTATATCGAGATCGATGAGGCCCCTAAAGGCTTGCCGTCAGCCCACGGCCTGCCGTCCTGAAGCTCGGTCAGCCAGTCCTCGATGTCCTGCGACCCGATTGTGCCGATTGGCATGCCTCCGAGACGCCCCAGGTTCGCCGCTGCCGCCTTCTTGCTCAGCCGCGTGTTCTCGGCGTCGGCGCGGTGGGCCTCACGCTCCACGAGCGTGCGCAGGGTGACCTTCTGCCGCTTCGGATCAATCCAGTCGCCACGGTTCTTGTTGACGGCGACCGTCGCCAGATATGAGTGAGCGTCCTTCGACCGATCGACTAATCGCTTCAAGAGCCACCCCGGCCGAGCTGCTGTTGGTCGCGCGGTCGGCGTCGTGGTCGATGTTGAGCCACATTAGGGCATCATCGACTGAGATGGTGAAACGCTGCCGGTCCGATAGTGTCGCCAGGGGGAACAGCGACTGCCTTGTAGGGGGCAGGCATGACCACAGGGGGTAGGCATGACCACGGAACAGCCAGGCGATGACAGGACGGGCGCACAGAAGTTCGACGACTGGATGGAGAGCCACCCTTGGTGGCGACGGTTCCTGAAGGTCGTGCGGTTCTTTGTGTAGGGGCCGTGACCCCGGACAGGATCCCGCAAAAATCCCGCAGATGAAACAGGATCGCCGGAAACGGGCCACGATGAGACCACCTGAACGACTCCGGTCCACCTCACCATGACCCCATCTGACCTGGGAGTACTCTTCAGTCTATTGACATTTGGATGTGATTATGCATCGAATGTCTGATTTGGTTCAGGTATTCCAGGTTCGAGTCCTGGCGGCGGAGCAAAGCAAAAGCGCAGTTCAGACGGTATAACAAGCGAACGCTTATTTCCGTCAGGACGATGTCTTGCGCATACGCGATGGCTCAATGGGCTCGATGAGGCGTCTGCAGGCCGGAAAAATAACGACCCCGACCAGGTGTTGGAAGCACCTGCCGGGGTCTGGCGAGGGGATCAGGACGGTGATCTCCACCCGCGTTGACACGCACTTTACCCGCTCGGCGGGCGCGTCGTCCACCACCGCTGACCAGCGGTTCTCCCTTCGCCACCGACCGAAGGGACTTTCTCATGGCTAGGCCATCTGCTGTCGAAAGACGCACTGGACTAGCTGTATCTCGCCACGATCCGGATCGCTTCGGCACTTCCCCATTCAGACGCCGAATAGATTGAAGTTGGATCGCCCGACTTGGGTTGCTGCCGCCCCAGCTCGTCTACGCGAAGTCGCAGTATCCAGCGCACCGTTCGGATTGCGGGTTCTGCGCCGAATGCAAGTTGCCGTCTACCGGGACTGCCAGCTCTTCACAGATGGTGAGAGAATGCCGAGGCACATCATGAACTGCGTGTAGGGAGTAGCACTGTGGCGGCGCTGAGACCTACCAGTGTGAGACCACAGGTTAGCGCTGCTGCTCCGCTGCCCGATGGGGCCACTGATCCTACGACCAGCGAGCCGTAGGCCATGCCGCCAGCGCGAACGACGTTGCTGATGCCGAACACTTCGACATGGGGGTTTCGGCGCTTGAGCTCTTGTTGGATGGTGATCGAGGTGACTGATGTCCGGCCGAGCCAGAATCCGCGGAATGCGTTGGCCATCAGCACGATCATGGCGGACAGGGAAGAGATTGCGTAGAGCGCGAAGCTCGCCGCCACCCATGCTAGTTGCTGACTTGCGTGACCTCGACCGGCGGAGCTGCGCTCTTTGCGCCGAGGCTTACGGTGGGAGCCGAGGGTGACGAATGCCCCGGTCGCGGCCTGACTGAGACAGATAGCGATGATGGTGAGGAGCGGGGCGGCGGCGAGGGAAGTGAAAGAGACGAACACTCCTGCGGAGGTAAAGCCGAAGCCGAATGCGAATGTCACAGCCATTGCGCCGATCGCCGGGCCACGGTCGCTGCGCACCCAGCCAGCGCGTACCAGCATCCCAGCGCACACTACGATGACCAGGGCTGAGGAACCCAGCACTACGACGGAATTACCGCGCAGACCGGACACGGTCAACAGCAACGGCACCGTCAACAGAACGCCGGCTAGCAACAGAGCCAGCAGAGTCGGACGGTGTGCGTAGGCCGGGGTGCAGGTCGCCTCATCGAGTGCCGAGGACCGAGGGGGTGGACGCCGGAGTCGGTAGGGGCGGGTGACGAGCGGAACTGAACCGGCAGCGCTCACGACCGCTACCGCAGCGAAGAAGACGGGCAACGACGTGAGCGCCGGTACGATACCGCCTATAACCCAACCGAGGGCGGCCGAGATCCCCGGTGTGGCGGCGAGAAATCTGCTGTCTGCGGCGTGTTGTTTCGTGTGGTTGTCGAGGTGAATCATCTGCATCACGGTGACCGTCGAACCGGCGGCGAGAGCAGCGCCGACGCGGGAGAGCCAGAACATCTCGATTGCATCTGGCCGTACGGCTACGAGTGTCGAGGTAAGGACCAGGACCGCCATCTGCGCGATCAGTACTGTATGACATTGCCGCAGCGTGGTGATCGTGTCGACGAACAGTGAAGCGGTCGCACCGATCAGCATCGGTACAGACAGCTGCAATGCCGCAGTCAGCGGAGATACCCCGTATTCCGTTGGGACGTATGCGATGAGCGGAAATCCACACGCGACAACGGTATTGGCGACGACGACTGCGGGCAGAGTGCGACGGGTCTCGGTCAGGGAGTTGGTCACGGTTGGTGGTTGGCTAGGTGGTCGTGGACCTGTGTGGTGCTTGCGCTTGTCCAATCGGGTTCCGGTGTCCGCCGGAACCCTGTGCCGGGGTTGGGCGGGGCCAGCGACAGCAAGCCGTGATCGAATCCCACGTAGCCGGGTTCGAGCGCGTCGCACAACTTGGCGGCGCGATTGATAACCGGGCCGATCATCTGCGGAAACGAGACGCTCCCGTGTCGTCGGAACCCGTAACTGAACTGCCCGCGGATGATCGCGGTGGCGCTGGGTGCGCACCCGACCTCTCGGGCCCAGTCGGTCGCGGCCCCCTGGATGAGGAGAGCGGTCCGCGCGGCGGTGTGGGCGTGATGTTTGTCAGGCACGTAGACGTAGCCGCCGTCGCCGTCGAGCTTGAGTAGTTCGGTGCCATCGGGCGCGTCGGAGGTCGCGGCGGTGAAAAGTTCGGCGTGCAGTCGATCGACCGCTGCAACCGTGTCGAATAGTCCGTGTCGTTCGACGGAACGGCTCAACCACCCGGTGAAGCTGCGCAGGTCGACCTTGACGACGTAACCGGTACGAATGTCGGGGAAAGGGAGTCCAGAGATGGGTCAGCCCTCCAGAAGAATCGATCGCAGGTACCCCCACCGGGACGCGCCGTCCGGCAGGAATTCCGATGTGAAATGGCAAGTTCTTATGCCCAGCGCACGTGCCGGCGCCAGGTCATTGCGCGATGAGTCGTCGATCATTACCGCTGCCGACGCATCGGCGACCGCGAACCGATCGAGTACGCGACAGAACGCGCGGGGGTCCGGTTTGGCTACGCCTACCTCCCCGGAAATCTGGACGTAGTCGACCATGTCGCCGAGCCCTGAACTATGCAGCTTCGATCGCTGCCCGTCCGATGGGCCGTTCGACAGTACGGCAACACGGACTCTTCTGGTGTGCAACGTATGCAGCGCGTCCGCCGCGCCCGCCATCACCTCGCTTGTGCCGGGGTTGTTGCAGATCTTCATGAACAGCGTGTTGCACTCGTCGATCAGATCTCTTCGATTAGGCCCTGCCGGAACGAGCCAATCGAAGCGGTGTGCACGGTAGTCCTGCACGGTAATATCACCCGTCGTCATCTGCTCGAACGCGGACGCGTCCTGCTCGTCGAATCGGGCGAGCAACGTGCCTGCGTCCTGCCGCACCTCTAAGTGTTCAGCGATCGCGGTCAACGCTGAGCGCTTGAGGTCGGTGGACCTGATCAGGGTGTCGTCGAGGTCGACGATCACCAATTGCGGGTCAGTCAAAGACCGGTCTCCAACCTATCGAGACGGAGCCGAAATGCGCGGCGCGGTGGCGAGCCACCCCTACCTTCAATAACTCGGATGGCTTGTTCCATCCACCGCCCGTGACGAGCCTTCGAGTGTCGAGAGCGACTTGCACACTGCCGCCACGAGCTTCGAACAGGGTGTCGGCGCACCACTCTTCCACGTTTCCTGAGATGTCGTAGACGCCGTTGGACAACGGTGGGTAGCTTCCTGGCACCGACAGCGCACCAACGTGTTCGGCGAAATTTGCGTCGTCCGGGGTCGGTTCTCGATCACCCCATGGGTACAGGGAATCGGGGAAGTCGAGACGTGCGATAGCGGTGCGCTCGACGAAAGTGGGCAATCGTCCACCGAACCACTGCGACAGCGCACTAGCGCCGTACCAGGTGAACAGGATCGCAGGCAACGGTGCCGACTCATCCGAAACCGACCACCCGAGTTCTGGGTCGAGTGTCAGTGGTTGATCAGGGTTGTCGATGTTGACCACCTCCGCTACATCGTCCGGATCGGTCAGCGCCAGCCCGTTGAGGGCATCTACCGCCTGGTCGTTGGTGATCGGTGACAACGCCACCGCGAGGACTCGTCCGTCAGCCAGCGTCACTGACGCTCTGGGTATACCCAGTGTCCTCGCACGCTCGGGCGATGCCTGCATGAAAATCTCCCCCCATTTCACGATCGTTAGTCAAAACGTGTTCGGGTCGACGGAAAGTCGAATATCGCCCTCCCTTATCGACCGAATATTCGTCGATGAAGCGATGAAACACCTCGGGATCGGTCTCGCCGAAAATTCGGGCCACTCGCGGGACTTCACGGTCGCTGTCAGTCAGCAGCGCTTCCAGGCTGATCTGCACTGACGACGGAAACACCCGTCGAAACCTCCGGTACGCATCGATGACCATGCGAGCCAACTCGTATGCTTCCTGCTCTTCTGGCGAAGCGAAATCGGTTACCCACGAAGCGTTGCGCGCCGTAGCGATACGCGCTTGCAGGTTCCACAACTGCTCGCGCTCGACGATTCTCATGATCGCGGCCACGATGTTCGCTGGCTCCCGCGTGACGACCACGGCGCGAATTCTGGGAAACAATTCTCGAAGGGACTGGGCGTCGTGAATGAAACAGGTCTCCTTGAACATCGGGGCAACCCCGCGCGGAGATTCACCGGCCCACCGACGCAATTGCAGCGCAATCTGTTTCGACCGAGCCGTTCTCAGCGCACGGTCCGGATGCGTCCGAGTGGAAGAGTAGAACATCGAGAACGGCTCGTTGACACTTTCGACCCGTCCACTGCTCTGCAACAAATCGTTGACAAAGTTTGTGCCTGACCGCTGATGCCCAATAAGGACCGTCAGATTTGTTTCCTCCACACTCACCTCAGAACAATCATTGACTCCGAGACGGACCGATCATCACGTCCAGCCCAGGCGACGCTATACAAGGTGAGCCAGCTGACCGATAGATAGAGTCGACAAGATTCCGAATATTGACGACAACGGGCGACGAAGATGGGCAGAAGACGAAGCTCGCGTTTCGCACCGATGTCGTCGACGGGACCAACGAAATGTCGATCGCGTCGGCCAGGACGACACGGTCGCGCGCTCTTGGGATCAGGTTCGTCACCGGCACAGAGTGCGGTGTAGTCACACTCCACGCCATGCCCGCACGACGACGATTTGCGGGGCTGCATGATGTGGTCGGGGTTGCCCGTGACCGTGAGAGCGGGGTGACGCTCGCTCAGGTCGCGGTTCCCGGACTGGGCGATCGGAGCACGATGGCTCGCGCATGCTTGGCGATGACGGGGGAGACGAGGGTCGCGGACCACTCGTCGTCTTAATACGGTCGTTATCGACTTCCGGTGTGCCGCGCCTGCCAGCCATCGCACGGTCCTGCGTTAGCCCTCGCGTGGGAGAGACGCTGTCTGCTTGGACCCGTGCGGTGTTGAACTGTGAACCCGTCGCACGATTGACTTGAATCAAGTTAGGTGAAGTGATTCAGGAGGTGGAGTGATGAACAATATTGTTGCCGCGATCGAGAGCGCGCGTATGGCGGCAGGCGTGTCGCAGCGAACGCTGGCGGATAGGACGGGCATCTCGCAGTCCACTCTGAATCGCATTCTTGGCGGTGAGCGCGCGGCGAAGATGCCCGAGGTCATTTTGATCTCGGATGCTCTGGGATGCACGGTATCCCAGTTGACGGGAAGTGCTGTTGCGGATCGTGTGACGTGCGCGGCCCGATCCGTGAACGGTGCAGACATGGCCGCTATGCGGCAGAGACTCCTGCACTTCATGGAGATCGACGCTTACCTCGATGACCACGCGATTCCTGCAGCGTGATGCCGAGCGCAGAGCAACACGCGAAGGCGGCTGCTGAACAGTTCCGCGGGAAGCATCAGCTGGGCGTGCAGCCTCTCGGGGACCTCGTCGCTCTGATCGAGCAGACCACAGGGCACGATGTCGCGGTGCTCGATGCGGTGCCCGATGCCCACGGTTTGACGATGCGTGACCCGGCGCGGGGGCGGGTGTTCATCGGGGTCGCGCGGACCCCGCATCCCATGCGTCAGCGAAGCACGCTGGCGCATGAACTGGCGCACGTGGTCTTCGACGACGAGATAGATGACCTCGCCCTGCGAGGGTCGGAAGAGATACGCGCCGACGCGTTCGCGCGTCACCTGCTCGTCCCACTAGGCGGCCTCGAGGCGGTCCTCGATGACGTGGATCATGCGAATGAAGGAGTCCTGTCCACCGTCGTGCAGCGCTACCTCGTCTCTCCGGCGATGGCGGCGATTGCTCTGAGAGACGCCGGGGTGATCTCACAAGCGACGGTTGACGCATGGAGGAGCCTCAGCACGCGGTATCTCGCTACGCGGTTCGGCTGGAGTGACTTCTACGCCACGCTCCAGGACGACTCGAATCGTCTCCGTGCTCCTCAGGCGCTGGTGTCGCGGTCCGTCGCTGGATATGCCGCTGGAGTGCTCTCGGCTCAGGCCGTGGCAACCTTGCGTGGGGTGCCTGTAGGCACTGTCGTGGCCGAGCTTGCGGAAATCGGCATCGTTCCGCAAAGCGTCGATGCGGAGGACTTCGAAATCGATGAACTGCCGCAGATCGATCTCGACTTGAGTGATCTGGAGGAGGGCGGCGCGTCCTCATGACCGCCAAGGTAGGCCAACCCAGTCAACCGGCCCGAGGTGCTCTCAGTCGGCCGGGAACGCAACAAGTGCCCGATGACGCGCCGGAACCACGCGTCCATCTTCCGATCGGGGACCGTCTGGCCCGACAGCACGAGGATGCACCGGGCCCCGGCGTGACTGGCGTCGTCGAGTGTCTCGGTGATCGTGGGCGAGTGCCCGCCCAGCACCGCCGTCGCGAACACGACGTCGGGCCGGCGCCGAGCGAGTCGGGTGAGTGCGAGCGTCAGTTCGGCAGCAGGGTCCGCTCCGCGATTGGTGGGCGCGGTGACGATCACCCAGTCAGGAGACGTCATTTCGGCTGCTCCATCGATTCGCATAACACCACCAGCGGTCCGCCGGTCCGTGGGTGGCCGATCACCTCGGCGTCGATACCGTAGACCTCGGCCAGCAGCGTCGGGGTGAGGACGTCGGTTGGCGTTCCGACTGCGTGCACCGCGCCCTCGCGGAGAACTACGAGGCGATCGCAGTACATGGCGGCCAGGTTCAGGTCGTGGATGGCGGCGACCACGGTCAGATCCAGCCGCCGCACCGTGTCGAGCAGCCCGAGCCCGGCGGATACGTCGAGGTGGTTGGTCGGCTCGTCGAGCACCAACACGGTGGGACGCTGAGCCAAGGCACGCGCCACTTGGACCTTCTGCCGCTCACCGCCCGACAGTGTGTGCCAGGTGCGTCGTCGCAGCGTGTGCAGGCCCAACGCGTCGATCGCGTCGTCGACCCCCGTCATCGACTCCCCGAGGGGGCGACCCCAGCTCGAACCGTGCGGGATGGTCCCGAGTTCGACGATCTGTTCCACCGTCAACTGCATGGCCGTCGCCGACTGCTGTTCCACCTCGGCGACGGTGCGGGCGAAGTCCCGTCGTTTGACGCTGTGGACGTCACGACCGTCGAGTAGGACGTGACCGGCGTCTGGCCGCTGCCAGCGCATGATCATCGACAGCAGAGTCGACTTGCCAGATCCGTTCGGACCGATGATCCCGGTGAACTCGCCGGAAGCCGCAGTGCATGTGACGTCTCGCAGGATGTGGTTCGCGCCGAGGGCGAAGTCGACGCCGCAGATTTCGATGTTCACTCGAATCCCTTCTGCCTGCGCAGCAGCCAGATGAACGCGGGTACGCCGATCGCCGACGTCACCAGTCCGAGCGGCAGCTCCCGCGCGTGCATCAGGCTGCGCGCCAGAATGTCGGCCCACACCACGATCAGCGCGCCGACCAGAACCGCCATCGGCAGCACGCGCGCATGAAGCGGTCCGACGAGGAAGCGCACCAGGTGCGGAATCACCAATCCGACGAAGCCGATGATCCCCGACAGGGCGACGAGGACGGCGGTGCACAGCGACACGAGTGCGTACAGGGCCCATCGGGTCCGAGCGACGTTCGTTCCCAGGCTTGCCGCAGCCCGCTCCCCGAACGCGAACGCGTCGAGCGTCCTGGCGCAGAAGAGCACGACCACCACCGTTACCCCGGTGACGACGACGGTGAGGAGCATCGTGTTCCATCGGACGCCTGCCACCGAGCCGAGCGACCAGAACATCACTCGTTCGGCGGTCCCGTGCGGCCCGAAATAGATCAGTCCAGAACTGAGCGCCGACGCCAAGAGTCCTACCGCGACACCCGCCAGGATCAGCCTGCCCGGCATCAGTGCGCCGCCGCGTGTGACGGAGATGGCGAACACCAGGACCAGTGCGGACATCGACCCGACGAATGCGGCCAGGGACACCACCGGGCCGCCTGCGAGGGTGCCGAACCCGATACCGGTGCTCAGGACGACTGACGCGCCCAGCGCGGCGCCGCCCGACATTCCGAGTATGTAGGGGTCAGCGAGTTGGTTGCCGGTCAATGACTGAAGCACGGCGCCGCACACCGCGAGGCCCGCACCGATCACCGCGGCGCCGACCACCCGCGGGAGCCGGAGGTCGACGACGATGTGCTCATCGAGGATGTCGACTCCCGAGGTCAGTCCGAGTCGCCCGAGGATCGCGTCGGTCACGGTGCCGAGCGACAGGTCGGCCGAGCCGATGATCACCCCGAGTCCCATGCTGACGAGGAGCAGCCCTGTCAGCCCGACCATCCAGAGGACGAACGACGGGGTGCTGCGCACCCGTTTGAGCACGCGCGGCCTACTGCTTCGCGAGCGCGTCCGACAGTCGGACCGCGCCATCGATCATTCGTGCACCGGGCGTGCTCTCGGAGAACGGGAAGACGACGTACGACGCGTTCTTGACGGCGTCCAGTTCCCGTAGGGCCGGGTCGGACTCGAGGTACTGGCGTTTGGCGTCTGCCGGGTCCCATTCGGCGTCGACCAGCACGATGACGTCCGGGTTCGCTTGCAGAACGGACTCCCAGCCGGTGTCGGCCCAGTTGCCCGAAAGAGTGTGGAAGGCGTTGGTCGCGCCGACGGCGTCCATGACCAGTTGAGGGCCGCCGTCGCGCCCGCCGACGGACGGGCTGTCGGTCTTGGAGTCCCACCACATCAGAGTCTTGTCGGCCCCGGCGTTTCGCTTCTTGAGTTCGTCGAGCGTCGACCGCATCGCGCGGTTCACTTCGTTCGCCTCATCGGTGCGGCCGAAGAGGACGCCGTAATCGTGGGTCTCTCCGGCGACCGCGTCCCACGACGGCTCGGGACGTTGCGACTTGTCGTCGCAACCGAAGGGTGACACGTACGAGGCGACACCCAACTCGGCCAACGAGTCCTGGCTGCCGAGGGCCTTGTCGTCGAAGGCCGAGGAGTACGACGCGGTGACGAGGTCCGGACGCTTCTCCAGGAGTGTCTCGCGATCGGGGTATTCCTCGGCGAGAACCTCGATGCCGTTGTACGCCTCCGCCCATTTCGGCGCGATGGCGTCGTCGAGGTAGGCCGTGCCGACCATCTGGTCTTGCGCGCCGATCGCCAGTGCGGACTCCGTCGCCCCCTGGTTGACGGTGATCGCCGATTCGGCGGGCACGTCCATGGTGATCGTTCGGCCGCAGTTGGTGAGCGTGATGGAGGCGTCAGAGGTGTCGGCGTCGTCGCTGCTGGTGCAGGCGGACAGTGCCAGTGTGCCGGCGAGACTCGCGAGCACGGTGAACTTCGTCAGGGTACGCAAAGCGACCCCCTTTCCAGATCTCGTGGAATTACGGGGTACGCCGCGGCCGGTCTCCTGGCTCAGCAGGGGCTCCCGGCGTCGTGCCTTCCCGAATGGCGACCGTTGTCGGCCGCCGGTTCAGTGGCTGGAGGCTTTCACTCCAGACGACTTCCGGACCTGCTCACAGTGGCGAGTCCGCGCCGGATTCTCACCGGACTTCCCGTACACCGTGACGTATCGCGACGAGTGTATCGGCAGTCGGAGGAAACCGACGATTCCGCAAATTCGCCGCGAGCGCGCAGTGCAAGACGCGCATTCACAACGCGAAACGTTTCCCAACGCTTGACCCTTCAGGCGATCAATCTAGGAGTAGACCTATACGGGTGCGGTGCGTGTCTGCGGAGCTCTGCTGCGGCCGCCGCGCTCGACGGCGGGTGTTCGCGGTCACGATCTACGTCGTCGGCGGTCGATATAGTGCTGAATCGGGGCGGCGACCGCCCGTTGATCGTCGAGGAGGACCCGTGGCTGAAGGCTCGAACCCGCTGAGTCGTCGGCGGGAAGTCGGATCGGCCAGCGCTCGTTCGCTTCTGTTGACGATCCTCGGCGAGTTCGCGTTGCCCCGCAAAGAACCGGTGTGGACCTCGACGATCCTGGATGCGCTTGCGCTCCACGACGTCGAGGAGCGTGCGGCTCGGCAAGCGCTGTCGCGCACCTCTTCTGAAGGGCTGCTCGCCTCGAGTCGTCATGGCCGACGCAGCGCGTGGGAACTGACCGGATCGGGCGTCGACCTTCTGACTGAGGGGACCGAGCGGATCTACGGTTTCATGCGGAGTGCGCCCGCGTGGGACGGCAGATGGCTGACCCTGGCGGTCTCGATCCCGGAGACACAGCGCAAACTGCGGCACCGCCTCCGCACTCGGTTCACCTGGCTCGGACTCGGCTCTCCGCAGTCGGGCCTCTGGATCACTCCAGACACGTCTAAGGCGGACGACGTCCGACGTGTGATCGATGACCTCGGACTGTCGCGCCAGACCTTCTCCTGGGTCGGGGCGACGTCTGGGATCGGCGACGAGAAGGCCCTCGTGTCGGCGGCCTGGGACCTCGCCGACGTCGAATCGCGATACGTCGACTTCCTCGGGTTGTTCTCTGAGCGGCGCGCGGAGTCGACGACCGAAGCGTTCGTCGCGCAGGTGGAGCTCGTGCAGGAGTGGCGTCGCTTCCCGTTCCTCGATCCGGACCTGCCACGAGAGCTACTCGACCATGAATGGCCCGGTCCGCGGTCTGCGGCCGTGTTCCATGACCGTCATGCGCAGTGGCATCGCCGCGCCCAGGCGTATTGGGACGAGCTGCAGGCGAGCGCTGCGCAGCGTATCTGATCGCGCGCTTCGCACAGTCTCGGTTCGGCTTCCGCAGCCTCACTCTCCTCGTCGCACCGTCAGCTCACTCGGCGCCCCCCGCAATGAGCAGGCAGCGACGGAGTTGAGGCTGCGGCACGGGAGACGAGGCTGCGCCACGGAATGTTTCTGCATCACATTTATCGACGTCAAGTGGGTTAGGTCACCCTAAATATGTGACAATTTGTTGACGAACTGCCAGAGAGTTGTAGAGTGTTTCTCAGATCGAGGAACACCCGACAGCCCCCGAATGGAGTCCTCTGTGATCGACAGTCTCCCCAGCTATCTCGCCGGCCGGTGGCGTACCGGCACCGGCGACGCTCGCGTCGTCCGGGATGCGGTCACCGGCGAACCGGTCACTCGGATAGCTGCCGCCGACGTCGATTTCGCCGACGTGCTCGCCTATGCCCGCGACGTCGGCGGAAGTGCCCTTCGCGCAATGACGTTCGCTGAGCGGGCCGCGTCGTTGAAAGCGGCGGCCGCAGCGCTCGGCGAGCGCAAGGACGAGTTGTACGAGCTCTCCGCGAAAGCCGGCTCCACTCGCGCCGACGCCAAGGTCGACGTCGACGGCGGGTTCGGCACGGCGATCGTGTACGCCGGACTCGCGCGCAAAGGACTGCCCGACGGCACGGTCATCGTCGAAGACGATGCTCCGACCCAGTTCGGTAAACAAGGTCTGTTTCTCGGACGGCACATCCTGACCTCGCGACGGGGCACCGCAGTCCAGATCAACGCCTTCAACTTTCCGGTCTGGGGCATGCTCGAGAAGCTCGCGCCCGCACTCCTCGCGGGCGTCCCGACACTGGCGAAGGCCGCGACGCCGACGGCGTACATCGCTGAACACGCCGTACGCATCATGGTCGAATCGGGTGCGCTGCCCGATGGCGCGCTGCAGTTCGTCGCGGGCCCGATCAACGGGCTGTTCGATCTTCTCGACGGTCAGGACAGTGTCGGCTTCACCGGATCGGCCGACACCGCAGCATCCCTGCGCTCACATCCGAGCGTCGTCGGCCGGTCGGTGCACTTCACCGCCGAAGCCGACTCGCTCAACGCTTCAGTACTGGGACCCGACGCGACCCCGGGAAGCGCGGAGTTCGACCTGTACGTCGACCAGATCGTCACTGAGATGACGACCAAGGCCGGACAGAAGTGCACGGCTATCCGCCGCGCATTCGTCCCGGCGGCCCAGCTCGACGCCGTGCAGGACGCGCTCGCCGCCAAGCTCGGCGACGTGGTCGTCGGAGCACCCGGAGCCGATGGCGTCACCATGGGCGCACTCGTCGGCACCGACCAGCGAGACGACGTCCGCACTCGGATCGCCTCACTCGCCGCGGACGCTCGCATCGTCGTCGGCGACCCGGACTCCGTCGACGTCGTCGGTGCGGATGCTCGCATCGGAGCGTTCCTCGCCCCGATCCTGCTGCGCGGCGACGAGAACTCGCAGACCGCGCACGACGTCGAAGCGTTCGGTCCAGTCTCGACGCTCCTCCCGTACGACGGATCGTCTGCTGACGTCACGGCGCAGGTGGCTCGCGGGCACGGCTCGCTCGCCGCGTCGGTGGTCAGCGCCGACGCCGACTTCGCAAAGGAGACGGTCCTGGGCATCGCGGCCCACCACGGCCGCGTCCTCGTCCTAGACCGGGACAGCGCGCCCGAGTCGACCGGCCACGGCATACCGATGCCGCAGCTCGTCCACGGCGGCCCCGGCCGCGCGGGCGGCGGCGAAGAAGAAGGCGGACTGCGAGCGGTCTACCACCACATGCAGCGCACGGCGGTCCAAGGCGGGCCAGATTTCCTCACCAGTCTCTATCCCGCTCGACCAGCGTGAGCGGTCTGCCCGCGCTCGACCACGCAGAAACAACCACTCCGAGAACAACACAGGAGAAGACACCATGACCAGCTCCACCACCGACCGCACCGGCGAAGCCCCCAAGCCCAGCGGACCCCTCTCCCAGATCGACTACAGCGAGAAGATCCCGAACAACGTCGATCTGGCAAGCAACCGGCGCCTCCAGCGCGCGCTCGAAGGCTGGCAGCCCAAGTTCCTCGACTGGTGGCGCAACCTCGGTCCCGCGATTCCGACCAAAGACGTGTACTTGCGTACCGCGGTCGCCGTCGGACGCGACGGGTGGGCGCACTTCGATCACGTTCCGATGGAGGAGTACCGGTGGGGCATCTTCCTCGCCGAGGCCAACCCGGATAAGAAGATCAACTTCGGCAAGCACAAGGGCGAGCCCGTCTGGGACGAGGTTCCCGGCGAGTACCGCGCCGACCTGATGCGCCTCATCGTCGTCCAGGGCGACACCGAGCCGGCCTCCGTCGAGCAGCAGCGGGTCCTCGGCGCCACCGCGCCGAGCATCTACGACATGCGCAACCTGTTCCAGGTGAACGTCGAAGAAGGCCGACACCTCTGGGCCATGGTGTACCTGCTCCAGGCGTACTTCGGTCGCGAGGGCCGCGAGGAGGCCGAGAAGCTGCTGCAGCGCAACTCGGGTGACTTCGACAACCCGCGCATCCTCGGAGCGTTCAACGAGGAGACCACCGACTGGCTGCAATTCTTCATGTTCACGTACTTCACCGACCGCGACGGCAAGTACCAGCTCGGCACCCTCAAGGAGTCGGCGTTCGATCCGCTGGCCCGCACCTGCGAGTTCATGCTCAAAGAAGAGGCCCACCACATGTTCGTCGGCACCACCGGCGTCCAGCGCACCGTCGAGAAGACCGCGGAGAAGATGAAGGAACTCGGCACCGACGACGAGAAGACCCTCTTCGAGGCGGGCGTCATCCCGCTGTCGATCATCCAGAAGTACTTGAACTTCCAGTTCTCGGTATCGATGGACCTGTTCGGTTCCGAGCAGTCGACCAACGCGGGTAACTACTACTCCGAGGGACTCAAAGGCCGCTGGCAGGAGACCCGTCGCAAGGACGACCACGTCCTCGTCGACGACGAGCGGACCATGACCTACGTCGAGGACGGCGAGATCCGTGAGAAGGCGGTGTCGGCGCTCGGTTCGCTGAACCTGGACCTGCGTAACGAGTACGTCGCCGACTGCGCCAACGGCGTGGCTCGCTGGAATCAGGAACTCGAGGACGCCGAACTCGAACAACGGCTGACCCTCCCGCACGAAGGCTTCCACCGCAAGGTCGGCGTGTACGCCGACGTCAACGTCAGCCCGGACGGCGAAGTCCTCGACGATGCGACTTGGGAAGCGCGCAAGGACGATTGGCTGCCGTCGAACGCGGACCGTGAGGCCGTCGCCGCGCTCATGGTGCCCGAGTACGAGTACGGCGAGTTCGCCGGTTGGATCGCGCCGCCCAAGACGGGTATCAACTCGCAGCCCGTCGAATTCGACTACGTCCATCTGGCCGAAGAAGGCCTGGCCTGAGAGCCGCGCCGGAACAGCCCATCCCGACCATCCGAAGGACTTGCAGCCATGACTGTTCTCGACGAACCGACCACTTCCGATCAGACCGCGCCACCAGTCGTCGACTTCGCAACAGATCCCGACGAGTACAAGCACTGGACGCTCGTCACTGACGGCGAGATCGCCACCGTCACACTCAAAGTCGACGAGGACGGCGGCCTGGTTCCCGGTTACCAGCTGAAGATGAATTCGTACGATCTCGGCGTCGACATCGAGCTCTACGACATCACGCAGCGTCTTCGCTTCGAGCACCCCGAGGTCAAGTCGGTGGTCCTCACCGGCGGCTTGGAGCGGATGTTCTGTGCGGGCGCCAACATTCGGATGCTCGCGCAGTCGCCCCACTCGTGGAAGGTGAACTTCTGCAAATTCACCAACGAGACCCGCAACGGCATCGAAGACGCCACGTCGAACTCCGGTCAGACGTGGATCGCCGCGCTCAACGGAACGGCGGCGGGCGGCGGCTACGAGGTAGCACTCGCCTGTGACGAGATCATCCTCGTCGACGACAACTCGTCGACGGTCTCGCTGCCCGAGGTCCCGCTGCTCGGTGTCCTTCCCGGTACCGGCGGCCTGACCCGCGTGGTCGACAAGCGTCACGTCCGAAAGGACCGCGCCGACATGTTCGCGACCAAGTCGGAGGGCTACCGCGGCGATACCGCCGTCCAATGGGGTCTCATCGACTCGACGGTGCCACGCAACGCGTTCGACGAGGCCGTCACCACCCGCGCCCACGAGCGTGCGGCATCCTCACACCGTCCCGGTGGGCAGGGCGTCGCATTGACTCCGTTGGACCGTCGGATCACCGACACCGAGATCAGCTACCCGCATGTGTCGGCCACGCTGGATCGCAACGGCCGCAAGGTCGAGATCACCGTGCAGGCGCCCACCGACGCGCCGCCCGCCGACGCTGCGGCCGCCCTCGCGCAGGGCGTCGACTACTGGCCGCTCGCCGTGACCCGCGAACTCGACGACCTGATCCTGCACCTGCGCACCAACGAGAACGAGTTGGGGACCTGGGTGCTTCGCGTGGTCGGCGACGCCGATACTGCGCTCGCCTACGACACCCAGCTGTTGGAGAACGGCGACGACTGGTTCGTCAACGAGGTCCGTCACTACTACAAGCGCGTGATGAAGCGTCTGGACGTCACCAGTCGCAGCCTGATCAGCGTCATCGAACCGGGCAGCGCGTTCGTCGGCCTGCTCGCCGAGATCGCCCTCGCCTCCGACCGGCAGTACATGCTCGACGGCGTCTACGAGGACGTCGACCCGGACGCGACTCCCGCGACGATCCAGTTGACGGCGTCCAACGACGGTGTCTACCCGATGGGCAACGGTCTCTCGCGGATCGAGTCCCGCTTCTGGGGCCGAGACGACGACCTCGACGCAGCCCGTGCCACGATCGGCACCGCCCTCGACGCGGCCGCTGCCGACACCGCCGGACTGGTGACCGTCGCCCTCGACGACATCGACTTCGAGGACGAACTGCGGATCGTGCTGCAGGAGCGGGCCGCGCTCTCGCCGGATTCGCTGACCGGCATGGAGGCCAACCACCGATTCGTCGGACCCGAGACCATGGAGACCAAGATCTTCGGTCGCCTCACCGCGTGGCAGAACTGGATCTTCATCCGGCCCAACGCTTCCGGCCCCGACGGTGCGCTTCGCCGGTATGGCAGCGGCCAGCGCGGCGAGTACGACTTCGGCCGGGTGTAGTCATGGCCGACTACTTCAACGCCGCCGAATACCTCGTCACCCGGCGCGTGGACGCCGGCGATGGAGACCGGACTGCAGCAGTCGGTACCACCACCGTTACGTACGCCGAACTCGACCGTCTGATCGGCGACGCGGCTGCCGCGTACCGGACCGCAGGCCTGCACCGTGACGACCGCGTACTGATCGTCATGGCCGACGACATCCCGATGCTCGCCGCGATCCTCGGAGCGTTCCGCGCCGGGGTCGTCGCGGTGCCGATATCGACGATGTTCAACGGCTCGGAACTCGGAAAGATCATGGCCGATTCGGGTGCACATCTCGTCGTGTGCAGCAGTGAGTTCGTCGACGCCGTCAACGAAGGCCTGACCGCGGCGCCAGACGTCGCGACTGTGGTCCTCGACGGTGACGGCGACCTGAAGGTCCCGAACGGTGTCGCGCGATGGTCGTGGCCCGCGTTCGTCGCAAGTGGGGCCGCCGCCGCACCCGACACCCGGCAGATCGTTCCCACCGCCGACGACTCGTGGGCGCTGTGGCTGTACACCTCGGGCACGACTGGCTTCCCGAAGGCCGCCATGCACCGGCACGCCAACATCCGTCACGTGTGCGAGACGTACGGCGACCGTGTCCTCGGGATCACGCGGGACGACCGTTACCTGTCGATCGCGAAGATGTTCTTCGCGTATGGCATCGGAAACTCGGTGTTCTTCCCGCTGTCGGTCGGGGCGACGACGCTGCTCGAGCGGCGCCGTCCGACGCCAGCGATCGTCGCCGAGCGTGCGATCGCCGATAAGCCGACGTTGTTCGGCGGAGTGCCGACCTTCTTTGCGGCGCTGCTCAACAGCGATCTGCCGGACGACGCGTTCGCGTCGGTGCGGCTGGCGACGTCCGCGGGAGAACCGCTGCCTGCGCCGCTGCTGCGTCGCTTCAAGGAGCGGTTCGGCGTCGACATCATCGACGGCATCGGTTCCACCGAAGCACTGCACATCTTCCTGTCGAATCGGCCGGACCACATCGTTCCCGGCACCACTGGAACCGCGGTGCCGGGATACGAACTGCGGATCTGCGACGGTAACGGCGAACTCGTCGAGGACGGGACTCCCGGCGCGCTGCAGGTGCGCGGCGAGTCGATCGCGCTCGGATACTGGCGGCGCACCGACGCCACGCGTCAGGTGTTCTGTGGCGAATGGTTGATCACCGGCGACACGTATGTGCGCGACGAGAACGGCGACTACACGTGCTTGGGCCGAAACTCCGACATGTTCAAAGCCGGGGGCATCTGGGTGTCGCCCGCCGAAGTCGAGTCTCGTCTGCTCGAGCATCCGTCGGTCATCGAAGTGGCTGTCGTCGGCATCGCCGACTCGGACGGTCTCGACAAACCGGTCGCCGCCGTCGTCCTGTCCGCGAGCGGGGGACAGGTAGACGAGGCCGAATTGATCACCTGGTGCCGTGACGGAATGGCGCACTTCAAAGCGCCCCGCCAGATCGTCTTCGCACCGTCGCTGCCGAAGACGGCGACCGGCAAACTTCAACGATTCATCGTCCGCCGACAACTCGCGGACGGCGCAGGGCAATTGACAGGAGCTGCATCATGACCGAAGCGACGGGGGATGTGACCGGGGCGAGCGAAGCGACGGGGGATGTGACCGGCTCGAGGGAAGCCGACTCCAGGGTCGATGTCCTCATCATCGGTGCGGGCCCGGTGGGTCTGTTCGGCGCCTACTATGCGGGTGCCCGCGGTCTGAGTGTCGCGGTCGTCGACTCGCTGAGCCAGCTCGGCGGACAGATCACCGCGATGTATCCGGAGAAGGAGATCTACGATGTCGCCGGCTTCCCGGCGGTCACGGGCCGCAAGCTCGTCGCCGACCTCGTCGAGCAGGCGCGTCAGTACGATCCGATGTATCTACTCGGCCGAGAGGCGCAGACGCACGAGGTGACCACCGACGGACGGCACCATGTCGGACTGTCGGACGGTTCGACGGTGGACGCCGGGGCCGTGGTCATCACTGGCGGCATCGGCACGTTCACGCCGCGGGCGCTGCCTGCGGGCGAGGACTACCTCGGCCGCGGTCTGGACTACTTCGTGCCCGATTCGGCGCCGTTCCACGATGCGAACGTCGTCGTGGTCGGTGGCGGCGACTCGGCCATCGACTGGTGCCTGATGCTCCAACCGATCGCACGGAGCATCACGCTGGTCCACCGGCGCGACAAGTTCCGCGCCCACCAGGCCAGTGTTGACAAGGTCCTCGCGCACCCGGAGATCGCGGTGATGATCAATGCGCAGGTCACCGGCCTCGACGGTGGCGCAGGCATCGAGAAGGCGATCGTCGAGACGAAAGGCGCGGGCACCGACGTGCTCGAGTGCGAGCGCGTCGTCGCCGCACTCGGGTTCACCGCCAACCTCGGCCCGCTCCGCGACTGGGGGCTCGAACTACACGACAACCGCCATCTCGTCGTGGATTCGGCGATGCGCACCAACGTGCCCGGAGTGTTCTCGGCGGGCGACATCACCGACTACGACGGCAAGGTCCGACTCATCGCGGTCGGGTTCGGGGAGGTGGCTACGGCGGTGAACAACGCTGCGGTGCATCTGGATCCGGACGCGATGCTCTTTCCCGGACACTCCACGGACAACCCGCACTAGCCGGCCTCGCCCGGATTCACGAGGAGGAAACAGTCATGCCATACGTCATCGCCAGTCCATGCGTCGACACGATGGACCGCAGCTGCACCGAGGAGTGCCCGGTCGATTGCATCTACGAAGGCGACCGCAAGCTCTACATCAACCCGAAGGAATGCATCGACTGCGGTGCCTGCGAGCCGGTCTGCCCAGTGGAGGCGATTAGTCAGGACCGTCGCGTCGAGGACGACGACGAGGCGTTCGTCGCCGACAACCGAGCGTTCTTCGAACTGGCACTGCCCGGCCGCGGCGAGCCTCTCGGGGCTCCAGGCGGGTCGCACAAGGTCGGTGCGCTCGGCGTCGACACCCCGATGGTTGCGGACCTGTGAGGTGAGCCGACGTGCTTGACGGACACCTCTTGGTCGACGCGCACGTCCACGTGCCGATGCTCGACACATTGGCTCCGGCGTGGATCGACTGGGCGAGGGAGTTCGGACCCGACGGACTCTTGGAGACCGTGTGGGACTCCGACGGGGCGCCGATTCCGGCGCAGCTCGACGCGGTGTTCGACGCGCAGGGCGTCGACGGCGCGCTTCTGTTGTGCGAGTACAGCCCGAAAGCGACCGGGATGCAGCTCTTCGACGATCTGCTTCCGCTGGTCGAACACAATCCGTTGCGCTTTCGGCCAGTGGCGAATGTCAACCCGCACTTGCACTTTCCCATCGCGAGGGAGCTGTCCCGACAACTGGACCACGGTGCGGCTGCACTGAAGTTGCATCCGGTCCACGGTGGCTTCCGGTGTGACGACCGCGCGTTGTATCCCGCGTACCAAGTCCTCGTCGAGCGCGACGTCCCGCTCATCGTCCACTGCGGAACCAGCACCTTTCCCGGATCGATGAACGAGTTGGCCGACCCGGAGATCCTGTTGCCGGTGGTCCGTGACTTCCCGACGTTGAACGTCGTGCTCGCACACGGCGGACGCGGCTGGTGGTACGACCAGGCGGCGTTCATGGCACTCGCGTACGAGACCGTCTGGATCGAACTGTCGGGTCTGCCGCCCAAGCGGCTGCCCGACTACTACTCGAAGTTCAGTCTGCAACGCCTGTCACGCAAGTGGATATTCGCGACCGACTGGCCGGGGGTACCGGGAGTCGCGGCCAACGCGCAGGCCGTCGCCGACCTCGGATTCGACGATGCCACAGCGGATCTCGTCCTCGGTGGCAACGCGCTCGCCGTATACGCGGGCCTTGACCACCTCGCTGTCGGAAGGGACACGCCATGACGTTCTACGCACTCGGTGATGTGACGCCGACCGTCGACCCCACTGCGTACGTCCACCCGGACGCCGTCGTCATCGGAGACGTCACGCTCGGCGCTGAGGCCTCGGTGTGGCCGGGAGCTGTGTTGCGCGGCGACATGGGCGCGATCGTGATCGGTGAACGGACGTCCATCCAGGACAATACGGTCCTGCACACGACCCCTGAATGGCCGACCATCGTCGGTGATGACTGCGTCGTCGGCCACATCACGCACCTCGAGGGTTGCACGGTGGGTGACCGCTGCCTCATCGGTTCGGGCGCGGTCGTCCTCAACCGCGCGCAGATCGGTTCCGACAGCGTTGTCGGTGCGCAGGCGCTCGTCGCCGAGGACACGGTCGCGCCGCCAGGGACGATGCTTCTCGGTGTGCCCGCCCGCCCCCGCGACGTGGATCCGTCCGATCAATCGGAATGGATCGCGTACGGCGTCGGCGAATACCGCGCGAACGCCCGCCGGTACCGCGCAGAAATCCGCGTCGCCGAGCCTCGCATCGCCACCGTCTCACGTCGCTGACTCGACCCGTCGCTTCCTCCTCCTCGAAGTCCCACTTACACCCTCCTACCAGCCCGATCCACCCACAGGAGATCTCATGACCCCCACGACCAGCACCACCGGACGTCCGGCGCACGAGCTGTCGGACGATGAACTTGAGCAGCAGGGCACCACCGCGCACGAGACGCGCAACTGGGTGTTCCTCAACGGCACTGCGGAACAGTTCGCCACCCATACCGCGCGGATGCTCGAACTGGAGCAGGAGTATCTGCGTAGGCACCCGATGCGCACCTGGCAGGGTTCGGGCGGCGCCGCGGGCGAGCAGTCCGAGCTGGACGTCCTCAAGCAGGCTCTGCGCGGAATCCTCGTCCAGATCACGGCCCTCCTGGATCACGAGCCTGCCGCGACCGGCCCCCAGACGTCGAGCGACGTCGCTGATCCCGTCGTCGCACTGTTGTCGCGGATCGCGGAGTCCGAGGGTAATCGCATGCACAAACTCGAGGTGCATCAGGCGGCCCGCGAGGTCGGTCTGGAGCGTTCGGCCCTGGCCAAGCTCTACCAGTCCGATCCGCCGCTGCTGGTCACCGAGCAGTCCGACCGCGTCCTCACCGCCGCCGGTCGCTTGCGACTGTCGGAGGCGAGCGCGTGAGCGAGACGATCGCACTCCCACAGACCTGCGGTGTCGTCGGCGGTGGACGCATGGGCGCGGGCATCGCGCACGCGATGCTGTTGGCTGGCAGCGGGGTGACGGTGCTCGAACGCGACGCCGACGCGGCTGTCGGGGCCTCCGAACGGGTGGAGCGTGCCGTTCATGCGAGCGTTCGGCGCGGTGTGCTCGATGACGCCGCTTCCGTTCTCGCCCGCTTCTCGTGCACGACGAGCGTCGACGACCTCGCACCGGCTGGACTCGTCGTGGAAGCGGTTCCAGAAGACGTGGCACTCAAGACCGACACGCTCACTCGCATCGAGGGTGTCGTCGCAGGTGACGCGGTGATCGCGACGAATACGAGCAGCATCTCGCTCGACGTGCTCGGCGCAGCGTTGGATGACCCGAAACGTCTTGTCGGACTGCACTTCTTCAACCCGGTACCGGCTTCCAAACTGATCGAGGTGGTCTACGCCGACGCCACCGATGACGCACTGACCGAACGCGCAGCGGGATGGGTGCGTGCGATGGGCAAGACCCCAGTCGTCGTACGCAACGCACCCGGATTCGCCAGCAGCCGCCTCGGCGTCGCCATCGGACTGGAAGCGATTCGGATGGTCGAGGACGGCGTTGCGTCGGCCGCCGACATCGACGCGGCGATGGAACTCGGCTACGGCTATCCGATGGGGCCGCTGAAACTGACCGACATTGTCGGAATCGATGTGCGGCTGGGCATCTCGCGATATCTCGAACAGGAGATCGGTCCGCGTTTCGCGCCGCCTCAGCTGATGGTCGACATGGTCGAACGCGGTGACCTCGGACGTAAATCGGGTCGCGGATTCTACGAATGGGACGACTGATGAGCGCCGAGCGCCTGGCCGTAGCGGAAACCGGCGACCGCGTCGTCGTCACCCTGGACAGGCCTGCGACGAAGAACGCTATCGACGCCGAGATGGTCGCCGAGCTCCACGCCGTCTGTCACCGGCTGGAACAGGACCCGAAGCCGCTGATTATCACCGGTGGGTCCGAAATCTTCGCAGGTGGAGCCGATATCGGACAACTGCGCGAACGACGAAACGTCGACGCGTTGGCCGGAGTCAACTCCGCAGTGTTCGACCGGATGGCAGCACTGCCGATGCCGACGGTCGCGGCCGTCGCCGGATACGCGCTCGGAGGCGGCGCGGAACTGGCATACGCCTGCGACTTCCGGATCGGGACGCCGAGCGTTCGGTTCGGCAATCCCGAAGGCGGCCTGGGGATCCTCGCGGCTGCGGGCGCGTCGTGGCGTCTGATCGAACTGGTCGGGGAGCCGCTCGCCAAAGAGATCCTGCTGGCGGGCCGGACCCTGAACGCCGATGAAGCCAGGGACGTGCGCCTGCTCAACGAGGTCGTCGAGCCCGATGACCTCCTGGCGACCGCGCACCGCTGGGTCGACCGCATACTGCGGAACGCCCCTCTCGCGGTGCGGATGACCAAACTGGCTCTGCAGATGCCGCGGTCGGCGCACCCGACGTTCGACAACGTGGCACAAGCGGTCCTGTTCGAGACAGCGGAGAAGGACCGACGCATGACGGCGTTCTTGGATCGTAAGAAGGAGAAGGCATGACAGCTCTCGTCACCGGTGGCGGCGGCGGAATCGGCGCGGCCGTGGTGGCACGGGTCGCACGTCGGGAACCGGTGCTCGCAACGTATTTCGACCACGCGGAGCGCGCCGACGCGTTGGCTGCGGAGCTGAACGCAGACGGCGGCGACGTCGTCGTCCGACGTGCCGACCTGACAGTGACCTCTGACGTCGTGGCGACGTTCGACGCTGCGGAAGAGCTGGGTCCGATCACCGCGGTCGTCAATTGTGTCGGCGGGTGGGACTACCCGCGCCTGACCGACGTCGAAGACGATGCGATCGATGCGAGTCTGGCCCTGAACCTCCGGTCGGCCCTGCTCGTGTTGCGGGAGTCGGCTCGGCGAGTGGTCGACGGCGGCCGGATCGTCATGCTGTCGAGCGCGGCCGTCGGCATCGCTCCGGCGCGCCAGGTCACTTACGTCGCCGCGAAGGCGGGCGTCGAAGGAGCGGTGCGGGTGGCCGCGAAGGAACTCGCCAAACGGCAGATCACGGTCAACGTCGTCCGGCCAGGGTCCACAGACACCGAGACCCTGCACCGCACCACGGCCGAGAAGGCCGTCGCAGCGATGTCGGCGGCCAACGCTATGCGGCGTCTCGGTACCCCGGACGACGTCGCGGGCGCGGTCGACCTGATGCTCTCTCCCGATTCGAGCTGGGTGACGGGCCAGATCATCGGAGCCGACGGCGGCCTCTATTGACCGGAGACACCGCACGGGCTACTTGTAATGCGGGTTGTTCGTGTACGGCAGTTCGATACTGATGGGCATCCGCAGCTCTGAGATGTAGAGAAGGACGAACTGGCGCAGGATCTCGTCGAAGGTCCAGTCGCCTCCTTCGGCATGCCGGCCTGCAGGACGCCTTCACGGACGAGGATGAAGGGACCCCACGCGGTCTCCAGCAATGGATCCCACACCGGTTCGCGCGGAATGCGGAGTTCGCCGGCGATTCGGTCGCCGAGCATGAATCGGGTCAGGGCACCGAGGACGCCGCGCGACAACAGCGTGAGGTCGAGGTTGAACCCGAGGTCGAGCAGCATGTTGGCAAGCTTGCGGCCCTCGGTGGTGCCCTTGAGGACGGGGTCGAGCGCGATCTTCGCCTGCGCCTCGGAGTCGGCCCACGTCGCCGGCATGCAGGAAACCGGCGGATTCGGCCGTATCGATCGGCACCTGCCATCGCTTGAGCATTCGCATGACCGTCGTCGGCAGGCTGTGCCAGGTCACCATCTGGTCTGCCTGGGTGATCGGCTTCTCCTGGTGCGGCATCCGGGACGACCACTGGTGTTGCTGAGGCAGTAGATGCCGGACCGCGGAATGGATGAGACGCGTCTTGACACAGTGACTTCGGGAGGCTCTGGCCGTTCTTCGTCCACCCGCGTAATGCGTTGTTGACCTTGGTGACGTCGCGGTGCTGATAGATATCGGCGATCAGTCGATCCGGGTCGTCGTCCCACGTGTGCCTCGCGTCGGTCGTCGGTCCCTGGCCGGGGGGAGGCGCCAGCGAGCGCGGACGTCCACCCGAATGCGGGCGCCGCGAGCAGCGCAGCCCCCGTACCGGCCCCGCCCCGTAATACGCGACGGCGTGTCAGATCTTCCATGTCTTCCTCGTCTCGAACGACCGCAATGAAACAGTTAGGCTAAATCTGTAACATACGTAGCACCCGGTGACCGCCGTCACAAGGGGGATGGTTAGAGAGGTAGGATCGGACCGATGACGATCGAGGAGACGACTACTCCCCCCACGTTGTTCGAGCGTGCGACCCGGCGGGCCAACAGCGCGGTGGAACAGCGATCGGCGGACGCCACCAGGGACAAGTTGCTGATCGCGGCGTACGAGCAGTTCTGCATCGACGGCGTGGCAGGCGCCTCCATGGAGGACGTCGCCAAACGAGCCGGAACCTCCCGCATCACGATCTACCGGAAGTTCGACAGCAAAGACGCCCTCGTCGACGAGGTCATCGCCCGCGAACTGACGAGCTACCTCGCCTACTTCCAGAAGGCGATGGCCGAAGCGGAGTCGTTCGCCGACCGACTGGTGACCGGCTTCGTGACGTCGATCCAACAGATCTGGTCCAACCCCCTCATCAAGCGCTTGATCGCCGACGACCCCGCGCTTGTGCCGGGGTTGGTCGGCGGTGGAGGCGGCCGCAACATGTACGCGGTCAGCGAGTTCGTGGCGACCGCACTCCGCAAGGAGCAGCACGCAGGCAACCTGGACGCCTCGGTCGATCCCGACTTGGCGGCCGAACTGATTGCCCGCATCACGGGGTCGTTTGTCACGACACCCGGTGGGCAGGTCGAACTCGAGGACGCCGCCCAACTTGAGAACATCGCACGCTCCTACCTGCTCCCCATGTTGAGGGTCGCGGACAGCTGATGCCAACACCTCCCTGACCAGCGGATTTGACGCTCCGTTTGGATGTGCGTAACTTATGTCGAGTCAGAGCGGTTCGGCCGCGAAGACAAGCCCCTAACACCTGCCGCCAGATGATCACACGATCGGCTGGCGGAAATCGTGTGGGCCCAGTAACGCAGGATCACGGCGGTTTGCCTAGCAAATCGCGGTCCTGCTAGCCTGGGAAGGTCGGCCTGAAAATGGTTGACGCAAACAATGTATGTGCTTGCTGGTGT